>NZ_JBHVYK010000137.1:0-12890 GCF_042880855.1 Streptomyces sp. NPDC058291 | reverse complement strand
CCTTACCAGGAGCCGGGCGCCTTCGTCGTCGTGGGGCGGGTCGCCCTAGATGCCCTGCCACTGCGGCTTGTGGGCGAACGTGTGCCGGAAGTACTCCGCGAGCTTCAGCTTGGACGCGGCGGCCTCGTCGACGACGACCGTCGCGTGCGGGTGCAGTTGCAGCGCGGAGGCCGGGCACACCGCCGCGACCGGCCCCTCGACGGAGGCCGCGACGGCGTCCGCCTTGCCCTCGCCGGTGGCCAGCAGCACCAGGTGCCGCGCCTCCAGGATCGTCCCGATGCCCTGGGTGATGACGTGGTGCGGAACCTGGTCGATGTCGCCGTCGAAGAAGCGCGCGTTGTCCACGCGGGTCTGCTCGGTCAGCGTCTTGATCCGGGTGCGCGAGGCGAGGGACGAGCACGGCTCGTTGAACCCGATGTGCCCGTCGGTGCCGATCCCGAGCAGCTGGACGTCCACGCCGCCGGCCGCGGCGAGCGCGCGGTCGTACGCCTCGCAGGCGGCCTGTACGTCCTCGGCCGTGCCGTCCGGGCCGAGGAAGGCCTCCATGCCGACGCCCAGCGGCTCCAGCACCTCCCGCCGCAGCACCGAGCGGTAGGACTCGGGGTGGTCGGCGGACAGGCCCACGTACTCGTCGAGCTGGGCGATCCGCGCCCGTCCGGTGTCCACGGCGCCGGCGCGCACCTTGGCCGCCAGCGCCTGGTACACGGGCAGCGGGGTGGAGCCGGTGGCCACGCCGAGCAAGGCGTCCGGCTTGCGCCGCAGGAGCTGCGCCATGGCCTCGGCGATGAGCTCGCCGCCCGACCGGGCGTCCGGAACGATGACAACTTCCACGCTGGCCCGCCGTTCTCGTAACCGTGTGTGGTTTAGACCAATCTAGGGGCTCAATCTAACAGAGTCGGGTGTCCCGGCCCAGGCGGGCGCGGGTCCGGTCTCCGTACGGCGAGCGGCCGGGTCGTCGCCGGCGGGGGCCGGCGGCGAGGGCCTGCCGAGGAAATTGCCCGCGCCATGTGGCCCCGCGCGGGAACGCGCACAGGCTAGGCTGCGTTGTGGACGACAGGGCGTCCGAATACCACACCGGCGAACAAGCTCCCCCGCATGGACACACCTAGTGGTCTAGTCCACAATGGCGGGGGGCGAGCGTACGGCCGGCGACACACTGAGCTTCCGTCTTCCCCGCACAGGAAGGCGGACCGAGGATCCGGGCTCTCTGCCCTGACTGCCCCGGCTCCTCACCTTCGGCCGACGGGACCGCACACCCCGCGGCCGATACAGCTCCGGGCTGCGGTGCCGGGAGGGTTGAGGGTCCCTCCCAGGCGCCGCGGCCCGCGGGTGTCTTCACGCTCCGCACATACCCCCAGGTACGCTCGCAGACGTGCCCTCCATGAACGAACTCGTACGCCAGCACACCGCACTCGACGACTCCGACCTCGAGTGGCTCCATCTGCTGGTCTCGGAGTGGCAGCTGCTCTCCGACCTCTCCTTCGCCGACCTCGTCCTGTGGGTCCCCACCCGTGACGGCGCCCGCTACGTCTCCGTCGCCCAGATGCGGCCCAACACCGGCCCCACCTCCTACCAGGACGACATGGTCGGCCATCTCGTCCCCCGCGGCCGCCGCCCCCTGCTGGACGCGGCCCTGGACGAGGGCCGGATCGTGCGCGAGGGCGACCCGGAGTGGCGCGAGGAGGTCCCGGTCCGGGTCGAGTCCATCCCCGTCCGGCGGGAGGGCCGCGTCCTCGGCGTCATCGCGCGCAACACCAACCTGCTCACGGTGCGCACCCCGAGCCGGCTGGAGCTCACCTACCTGCAGAGCGCGTCCGACCTGGCGCAGATGATCGCGGCCGGCTCCTTCCCGTTCCCCAACCAGCAGATGGACATGGACGCGGCCCCGCGCGTGGGCGACGGCCTGATCCGCGTCGACGGCGACGGCGTCGTCCAGTACGCCTCCCCGAACGCGCTGTCCGCCTTCCACCGCATGGGCCTCGCCTCCGACCTGGTCGGCCAGCACCTGGGCCAGACCACCGCCGAACTCGCTCCGACCCGCGGCCCGGTGGACGAGGCGCTCGCCAAGGTCGCCAGCGGCTGGGCTCCCCGCGAGTTCGAGATCGAGGCCCACGACGGGGTCATCCAGTTCCGCACGATCCCGCTCAAGCCGAAGGGCATCCGCATCGGCGCGCTCGTCCTGCTGCGCGACGTGACCGAACTGCGCCGCCGCGAACGCGAGTTGATCACCAAGGACGCGACCATCCGGGAGATCCACCACCGGGTGAAGAACAACCTCCAGACGGTGGCGGCCCTGTTGCGGCTGCAGGCCCGGCGCATCGAGTCCGAGCGCGGCCGGGAGGCGCTCGAGGAGGCCGTCCGCCGGGTCGGCTCGATCGCCATCGTGCACGAGACACTGTCCCAGAACCTGGACGAACGCGTGGAGTTCGACGAGATCGCCGACCGCGTGCTGGCCATGGTCGCCGAGATCTCGCCGGGCAAGGTCGCCGGCCGGCGCACCGGACGCTTCGGCATCCTGGACGCCGAGGTCGCCACCCCGCTGTCCATGGTCCTCACCGAGATCCTGCAGAACGCCCTGGAACACGGCTTCGCCGAGGGCGAGACGGGAACCGTCGAGGTCTCCGCGGTCCGCGGGGGCACCAGCAAGGAGGCCCGCCTGCTGGTCACCGTCCAGGACGACGGCGTCGGCCTGCCCGCCGGCTTCGACCCGCACACATCCGGCAACCTCGGCCTGCAGATCGTACGGACGCTGGTGGAGGGCGAGTTGAGCGGAACCTTCGACATGGTCGCGGCGCCCGAGCGCGGGACGCAGGTGATCCTGGACATCCCGGTGCGCGCACAGAAGTAGCACGCGAGGGGGAGGACGGACGCCCGCAGTGCCGGCGCGGCTGGAGCGTGGCGCCGGAGCGTGCGCGCACAGCAAGAAGCCCCGGACCGTTCAGGGGTCCGGGGCTCGAATGCTCGTTGGCAGCTGGTGCTGCGCATCGGGGGTACTGCGCGCTGCGGCTCGGGGGCGGGAGAAGCGTACTCGGTGTACGCGCCGCCAAGCTCAGGCTCGCGGGGCGGGTGTTGTCAGGCGGAGGCCTGACGGGCCCGGTTGCGGGCGGCGCGGCGCTTCATCGCGCGACGCTCGTCCTCGCTGAGGCCACCCCAGACGCCGGAGTCCTGACCGGACTCGAGCGCCCACTGCAGACACTGCTCCATAACCGGGCAGCGACGGCAGACGGCCTTGGCTTCCTCGATCTGCAGCAGCGCAGGACCGGTGTTGCCGATGGGGAAGAAGAGCTCGGGGTCTTCCTCGCGGCAAACGGCGTTGTGACGCCAGTCCATGGCTGCTACCTCTCCTTGGTATTACATGCACGTTGCTTGTGAATGTGAACGCTTTCACGAATCCCCCAACAGATGAAGGGCCACCGGCCAGGTTTCCCTGGCGAGGTCCTGTGTTGTGTCGAGGGGTTCCGGTGATCAGTGGATGCCGGTGTTGCGGGCTGTCCCGATCGCCACGTAGAGACTCGCAAACCTCAGCGGCGGATACAACCCCTTCCGGAAAGTTTTTTTTGATTCCTCGGTGTCGACTAGGTCACAGCCGTACTTCCATGGGGTGGATCCTGGCCTAAACGTTCGAGTGAAAGGAGTTCAGCCCTTTCTGCTCACACAATCACACGCAGTGCACGGCGTACGCCTGTGAACGTCACGCTGGTACGCAGGCCCAGGTGGTCACCGTCCATCTGGAGGGGTAGCGGGACCTTCGAATGCAAGGTGAACCGGTCCAGGTCGTGCAGGGAGACGGCATGCTTGCCGTGCGGTCCCCGCTCGGGGGACGAAGTGAGCAACTGGGTGCCATATCGGGCAACCGAAGCCGTGGACAGACGGCTGAGTCCGAGCACGTCGAGCCCCGTATCGAACGAGGCCTTAGGCGACGCGTACACCGGGCGATTGCCCAGATAGGTCCACGGAGCCGTGTTGCAGACTATGGACAGCACCAAATCGGTCACCGGATCCGCGCCCGGCCGCTCCAGGGTGATGGATCCGTGCCGGCGATGTGATTCGCCCAACAACTGACGCATCGCCTGGCGAAGGTAAAGGGCGTGCGTGGATTTCCTGCCGAGTTCACGCTGTTGCTCCACACGACCCACCACTCCGGCGTCGAAACCCAGGCCGGCGTTGAAGGTGAACCAGCGCGACGGCACCGCCTCGTCCTCCGTGCCGGGCGTGCCCTCCGCGAGACCGAGGCCGACCGTGCGCTCGCGGCCCTCACGCAGCGCGTCCAGCAGGGCGCCGGTGGCCTCCACCGGATGGTTGGGCAGATCCAGGGCGCGGGCGAAGACGTTGGTGGAGCCGCCGGGGACCACCGCGAGACCGGGCAGGGCCTCCACATCGGGGCCGGCGTGCAACAGACCGTTGACGACCTCGTTCACCGTGCCGTCGCCGCCGAGGGCCACCACCAGGTCGACGTTCCCGCTCTCCGCCGCCAGTCGGCCCAGATCCCGCGCGTGCCCGCGGTACTCGGTGGTGACCGCCTCCAGCTTCATCTCGCTCGCGAGGGCGTGGATGAGGACGTCGCGCGTGCGGGCACTGGTGGTGGTTGCCGCCGGATTGACCACGAGAAGTGCACGCATGAGTTGCAGCGTACCTACTGGGTGGTACCGGGCACGAGGTGGGGATCGGGTAAGAGATCGCGGGGGCCGATCCGCGCTCCGGGCGGCGCCTCGCGCCCGGCGCGGCTCCCGGAGGCGGGCCCGGTGCTGCGGGCTACCCTTCAAGGGTGAGCAGTGAGCAGACCCCCGCCGCCCCGGAGACCGCGCAGTCCCGCCCGCGCCGGGTGACCTACGCCGCAGTCCTGTGCGCCCTGGAGGGGCTGGCGCTGGTCGCCGGCGGCGGGTGGATGCTCGTCCTCGGGATCACCGGCGCCCCGGACGACCGTCAGCAGGCCGTCACCGGCGGAGTGACCCTCGTCGTGCTCGCGCTGCTGCCGCTGCTGGCCGCCCGCGGCTTGCTGGGCCTGCGCGGCTGGAGCCGGGGGCCCGCCGTCATCACCCAGGTCATGGCGGTGCCGGTGGCCTACAACCTGCTGCAGGCCGACAGCATGGCCATCCCGGCGGGCATCGCCCTGATGGCGGTGGCCGTCGCCGCACTCGTGCTGCTGGTCAACGGGGAGACGACCAGGGCCCTCGGGATCCGGGGACCCGGCCGCACACCGCAGTAGCCGCCCGTCGGCCGCTACTCCTCGACGAGGAGCTTCTCCCGTAGCTGCGCCAGCGTGCGCGCCAGCAGCCGGGAGACGTGCATCTGCGAGATGCCGACCTCCTGCGCGATCTGCGACTGGGTCATGTTGCCGAAGAATCTCAGCAGCAGGATCCGCTTCTCGCGCGGCGGGAGGTCCTCCAGGAGCGGCTTGAGCGACTCCCGGTACTCGACGCCCTCCAGCGCCTCGTCCTCCGCGCCGAGCGTGTCGGCCACCGCGGGGGACTCGTCGTCGGTGTCGGGGACGTCCAGAGACAGCGTGGAGTACGCGTTGGCCGACTCCAGGCCTTCGAGGACCTCCTCCTCCGAGATCGCCAGCTTCTCGGCCAGCTCGTGGACCGTGGGGGAGCGGCCGTGCTGCTGCGACAGCTCGG
The DNA here is from genome assembly GCF_042880855.1 of Streptomyces sp. NPDC058291. Classification (NCBI taxonomy): domain Bacteria; kingdom Bacillati; phylum Actinomycetota; class Actinomycetes; order Kitasatosporales; family Streptomycetaceae; genus Streptomyces; species Streptomyces sp. NPDC058291. The sequence goes on along the minus strand of NZ_JBHVYK010000137.1, from coordinate 7,272 downwards.
CCGTCGCCGTGGTCAGCGCCAGGCGCAGTTCCTGGAGCCGGCGCGGCACCCGCACCGCCCAGCCCTTGTCACGGAAGTGCCGCTTGATCTCGCCGACCACCGTCGGGGTGGCGTACGTGGAGAACTCCACGCCGCGCTCCGGGTCGAAGCGGTCGACCGATTTGATGAGACCGATCGTGGCGACCTGGGTGAGGTCGTCCAGCGGCTCACCGCGGTTGCGGAACCGGCGCGCGAGATGCTCGACCAGCGGCAGATGCATGCGGACCAGCTGGTTGCGCATCTCCGCGTACTCGGGGCTGCCGTCCTGCAGCTTGCGCAGCTCGACGAACATCGCCCGCGCCCCGCTGCGGTCCCCGGGGGCCGGCACCGGCGCCGGGGTCGGCGCCGTCGCCGGGGCCGGTGGTGGTTCGTGCCGCGTGCCCGGCACGCTGTGTTCGCCGTCTCGCTCGTGCTCGCTCATTGTCCCGCCCGTCGCCCTCTGTCGAGCCCTCGCCTCTGCTCGGCCCGGAAACGAGTCCCCGGGCCGCCTCTCCCTGGGCGAGCCCTGCACGGCCGCGTCCGGCGGACCCGCCTGCACGGAGGCCGAGTCGTCCTCCGGATGCGGCCGGGCCTGCTCGGGAATGCCGTCGATGCCGTCGGCCATGCGTCGGGAACCGTCCGGGGGAACCGGCGTCCCGGCGTCGCCGGCCGGCAGCTCCCGTGTGCCGCGCTCTTCGTCCCGCACCGGCCCGTCCCCGTTCCTCACGCCGGCCCGGGTCCCGCGCCGCGCTGTTTGTAGAGGCTGATCGACACGGTCTTGTCCTCGTCGACGGCGGAGGACACCTTGCCCGCGAGGGCGGACAGGACGGTCCAGGCGAAGGTGTCACGCGAGGGGGCGTGACCGTCCGTGGTCGGTGCCGAGACGGTGACTTCGAGCGAGTCGTCGACGAGTCGGAACACGCAACTGAGAACCGAGCCGGGCACGGCCTGCTGTAGCAGGATCGCGCAGGCCTCGTCCACCGCGATGCGCAGGTCCTCGATCTCGTCCAGGGTGAAGTCCAAACGGGCCGCGAGGCCGGCCGTGGCCGTCCGCAGCACCGACAGGTAGGCACCCGCAGCCGGCAGCCGGACTTCGACGAAGTCCTGGGTCGCGGGCTCGCCTGCGATCTGGGACACCCTCACCTCCAAGGTGGTACAAGCTTTTCGGGGCCGAGGGTCGCCCCCCGGGTAACGCGTGTGTGGTGCAGCGGTGACGCTATCGCGCTCTCTCGTTTCCTGTCCCCGGACCCCAACCCCCTGGCGTCACTCACAGTAAAGCTGTGAACACGCTCCGTGTCTAGAGGTCTGCGGACCCAAATGGGAAGTGGGCGCGCCGGGTTGACGTACCCAGGCGTCAGATGGTCGAACCGTACCCGCCGGACGGCCGGGGCGTCTCCTGAGTTCAACGGTCGCACCGCCTCGAAAGTTCACGCCGGGCCGGACGTGCGGGAGCGCTCATACCAGGACGTGGTCGACGAAGCACCAGCGCCAGTTCTCACCGGGCTCGAAGGTCCGCATGACCGGGTGGCCGGAATCCTTGTGGTGCTCGGTCGCGTGCCGGCTCGGCGAGGAGTCGCAGCAGCCGACGTGGCCGCACGTCAGGCACAGTCGCAGTTGCACCGGGTGGGTGCCGTCCCGCAGGCACTCCGGACATGTCTCGCTCAGCGGGACGGGCTCGGGGTGGGGCAGCGCGTCGGCGTGCGTGCACTGTTTCATGATTGCCAGATTACGACGGGCGTGCGGACGACCGCGCGGAAAAAGAGGGCGGGCCGGACATGGACGTGATGCCACTGCTGTTGCTGGTGGCCGGCAGTGCGGCGATCGCCGCGGCGGCGCGGCGCACCCCGGCGCCCGCGCCGCTGCTGCTGGTGGCGGTCGGCCTGACGGTCTCCTACGTGCCCGGGGTGCCGGACTACACCCTGGACCCCGACATCGTCCTGCCGCTGCTGCTCCCGCCCCTGCTGTACACCTCGGCCAGCGACAGCTCCTATCTCGACCTGCGCGCCCAGCTGCGGCCGGTGGCGCTCCTCTCGGTCGGCTACGTGCTCTTCGCGACCTTCGCCGTCGGCTGGGCCGCCTACCTCCTCGTGCCGGGGCTGCCGCTCACGGCCGCCCTGGTGCTGGGCGCGGTGGTCGCGCCGCCGGACGCGGTGGCGGCCACCGCGGTGGCCCGCCGGGTCGGCCTGCCCTCCCGGATCACCACCATCCTGCAGGGCGAGTCGCTGCTGAACGACGCCACCGCGATCACCGCGTACAAAGTGGCCCTCGCGGTCGTCGTCGGCGAAGGCGCGTCCTGGGCCGGCGGCATCGAGGAGTTCCTGGTGGCGGCGGTCGGCGGCACCGCGGTCGGCCTGATCCTCATGGCCCCGCTGCACTGGCTGCGCACGCACCTCAAGGAGCCCCTCCTCCAGAACACGCTCTCCCTGCTGATCCCCTTCGTCGCGTACGCGGCCGCCGAGCAGTTCCACGCCTCCGGCGTCATCGCCGTGGTCGTCGTCGCGCTCTACCTCGGCCACCGCGCGTGGGAGGTCGACTTCGCCACCCGCCTCCAGGAGGAGGCCGTCTGGAAGATGGTCGCCTTCGTGCTGGAGTCGGCGGTCTTCGCACTGATCGGCCTGCAGCTCCCGGTCGTCCTGAAGGGCCTCGGCGCCTACGAGGGACCGGCCGCCGCCTGGTACGCCGTCGTGCTCTTCCTCGTGGTCGTCGCGGTCCGCTTCCTGTGGGTGTACCCGGCGACCTTCCTGCCGCCGATCCTCTCGGCCCGCATCCGCGCGCGGGAGGACAACCCCACCTGGCGCGGGCCGATCGTCATCGCGTGGGCCGGCATGCGGGGCGTGGTCTCGCTCGCCATCGCCTTCTCCATCCCGCTCACCGTGGACGACGGGAACGCGCCCTTCCCGCACCGCAACCTCATCCTCTTCCTGACCTTCACCACCGTCATCGGCACGCTCGTGCTGCAGGGGCTGACCCTGCCGCCGCTGATCCGCCTGCTGAAGTTCCCCGAGCCCGATCCGCAGGCCGCGACGCTGGCCGAGGCCAACGCCCAGGCACAGGCCTCCCGGGTCGCCGAGGAACGCCTGGACGCCCTGCTCTCCGACGAGCGCAACGCCCTGCCGCCGCCGCTCGCGGACCGACTGCGCGACGTCCTGGAGCGCCGCCGCAACGCCGTCTGGGAGCGCCTCGGCCAGGTCAACCCGGTCACCGGAGAGACCGTCGACGACACCTACCGGCGTCTGTCGCGCGAGATGATCGGCGCCGAGCGCGAGATGTTCGTCCGGCTGCGCGACGGCCGCCACATCGACGACGAGATGCTGCGCACGCTGCTGCGCCGGCTGGACCTGGAGGAGGCGGCGGCCTACCGGGAGGCGACCTGAGCGGGGGCCCGGGCCCCGGACCTCAGGCCCCGAACGGCGAGCCCGTCACCACGGCGGCGAGGCGCGTTCCGCGCGGGAAGGCGCCCTCCTCGGCCAGCGCGACGAGCGCGTAGAGCGACTTGGCGACATAAAGACGTTCGACGGGTATCCCGTGACGGCGCTCGAAGTCGGCCGCGAAGTCCTCCAGCTCCGGGGTGACCCGCGCGTACCCCCCGAAGTGGAAGCGCTCGTCGAGCCGCCACTCGCCCCGCCGGCCCCCGAAGGCCTCCTCCTGGAGGGCGAGTATCGCGTCGCCCAGGAAGCCGCCCTTGAGGACCGGTATCCCCAGGGCCTGTTGGCCGGGCGCCAGACCCGCCGCCAGGCCCGCGAGCGTGCCGCCGGTGCCGCAGGCGAGGGCGACCGCGTCGGTCCGGCCGCGAAGCTCCTCGCCGAGCGCACGGCAGCCGCGCACGGCGGCCGCGTTGCTGCCGCCCTCGGGGACGACATACGCGCCCTCGGCGCCGGCCGCGTCCAGGATCCCCCGCAGCACCGCCGGCTCGGACTTGCGCCGGTACACCGAGCGGTCGACGAAGTGCAGGCGCATGCCGTCGGCGGCGCAGCGGGCCAGGGAGGGGTTCAGCGGCCGGCCGGCCAGCTCCTCGCCGCGCACCACGCCCACCGTGGGCAGCCCCAGCAGACGGCCGGCGGCCGCGGTGGCCCGCAGGTGGTTGGAGTAGGCGCCGCCGAAGGTCAGCACCGTCCGTCCCGCCGCGCGCTCCAGGTTGGGCACCAGCTTGCGCCACTTGTTGCCGACCAGCTCGGGATGGATCAGGTCGTCGCGCTTGAGCAGCAGTTGTACGCCGTGCCGGGCGAACCGGTCGTCGGCGACCTCCTGGAGCGGGGAGGGCAGGCTCGGGCGCAGGTCGGTCACCCGCTCATTGTCGAACATCGTTCGGGGAAACATGCCGCTTCCCAGACCCGCGATGATCCATTCCCGCTCGTTCGGGTAATAGCACGAGCACACTCCGTGATGGAAGGCTGGTCGACGTGAACAGTGCATCGGCGCAGTTCGGCGCCGGTGCATGAATCGGGAGGGCAATTTCTCATGTCGGTAGGCGAAGAGGTCCGCTCGGAATCGGGCAAGCCGCAGCAGAGCCTCGGCACCGCGGCCGCGCGGAACCTGGCCACCACGACCAAGTCCGCACCGCAGATGCAGGAGATCAGCTCCCGCTGGCTGCTGCGGAACCTGCCCTGGGTCGACGTGCAGGGCGGTACGTACCGGGTCAACCGGCGTCTGACGTACGCGGTCGGCGACGGCCGCGTCACGTTCGTCAAGACCGGCGACCGGGTCGAGGTCATTCCGGCGGAGCTGGGCGAACTGCCCGCCCTGCGCTCCTACGAGGACGAGGAGGTGCTCGGGGAGCTCGCCTCCCGCTGCCGGCAGCGGGAGTTCGGCCCCGGCGAGGTCATCGCCTCCTTCGGCAGCCAGACCGACGAGGTCTACCTGCTGGCGCACGGCCGCGTGGAAAAGGTCGGCACCGGCCCGTACGGCGACGACCAAGTGCTGGGGGTGCTCGCCGACGGCGCGTACTTCGGCGACACGGCGCTGCTAGACGCGGACGCCATCTGGGAGTACACCGCCCGCGCGGACACGGCCTGCACGGTGCTGATCCTGGCCCGGCAGGACGTCGAACAGGTCGCGGAGCGCGCCGACTCCCTGCGCGACCACCTCCACCAACTGCGCACCATCCCCGAACAGCGCACCAACAAGTACGGCGAGAAGGAGGTCGACCTCGCCGCCGGCCACGCCGGCGAACCGGACATCCCGCACACGTTCGTCGACTACGACGCCAGGCCGCGCGAGTACGAGCTGAGCATCGCGCAGACCGTCCTGCGCATCCACTCGCGCGTGGCCGACCTGTACAACCAGCCGATGAACCAGACCGAGCAGCAGTTGCGGCTGACGGTCGAGGCGCTCAAGGAGCGCCAGGAGCACGAACTCGTCAACAACCGCGAGTTCGGCCTCCTGCACAACTGCGAGTACGACCAGCGGCTTCAGCCGCACGACGGCGTCCCCGGCCCGGACGACCTGGACGAACTGCTCAGCAGGCGGCGCGGCACCAAGATGCTGCTCGCCCACCCGCGCGCGATCTCGGCCATCGGCCGTGAGCTCAACAAGCGCGGGCTGGTGCCCGAGACGATCGACGTCGGCGGCAACCGGATCCCCACCTGGCGCGGTGTGCCGATCTACCCGTGCAACAAGATCCCGGTCAGCGAGGCCCGCACCAGTTCGATCATCGCGCTGCGCCTGGGCGAACAGGACCAGGGCGTCATCGGCCTGCGTCAGTCGGGCATCCCGGACGAGATCGAGCCCAGCCTGTCCGTGCGGTTCATGGGCATCAACGAACAGGCCATCATCAAGTACCTGGTCACGGCCTACTACTCGGCCGCCGTCCTGGTGCCGGACGCGCTGGGCGTCCTGGAGAACGTCGAGATCGGCCGCTGGCGGTGACCTCCGCCATCAGGCGACGCCGGGGTGAGGCGCGCGAGAGGCGGACGTCCGTCGGCGGTCGGGGCGAGGGCGGCTCCGGGGCGGCCGACGGGCACGAGGCGGCGGCGATCCTGGAGCGGTCCAGGGCCTCCGTCGACCCCGAGCTGCGGTCGGCACTCGACTCGCTGCCCCCCTCGATCCGCCGGATCGCGCGCTACCACTTCGGCTGGGAGCACGCGGACGGCACTGCGGCGGCGGACAACGCCGGCAAGGCGATCCGGCCGGCTCTCGTCCTCACCGCGGCCGCCGCGCTCGGCGGCCCGGCGGCCCGCGCGGCAGCCGTCCGGGCGGCCGCCGCGGTCGAACTGATCCACAACTTCACGCTGTTGCACGACGACGTGATGGACCGGGACGCCACGCGCCGCCACCGTCCCACCGCCTGGACCGTGTTCGGCGACGCCGACGCGATCCTCGCCGGGGACGCCCTCCAGGCCCTGGCCCTGGGCCTGCTCGCGGGGGATCCGCACCCCGCGTCCCGGGCGGCCGCGGTCCGGGTCGCGGCCTGCGTGGTCGAGCTGTGCGCCGGCCAGCAGGCGGACACGGCCATGGAGAGACGCCGGCCCGACGAGATCACCCTCGACGAGGTGCTCGTCATGGCCGAGGCCAAGACGGGCGCGCTGCTCGGCTGCGCCTGTGCCGTCGGCGCGCTGTACGCGGGCGCGGCCGAGGAGGACGTCGACGCGCTGGACGCGTTCGGCCGGGAGGCCGGGCTCGCCTTCCAGCTCATCGACGACGTCATCGGGCTGTGGGGGGACCCGCGGCATACCGGCAAGCCGGCCGGCGCGGATCTCGCCGCCCGCAAGAAGTCCCTCCCGGTGGTCGCCGCGCTCACCTCCGGCACCCCGGCGGCCGCCGAACTGGCCGCGCTGTATGCGGCGCCCTACGAGCCGGCCGACCTGGACCGCACGACGCTGGCAGTCGAGCGGGCGGGCGGCCGCGCATGGGCCCAGGAGCAGGCGGCCGACCGGATGGCCCTGGCGATGCAGGAGCTGGCGCGGGCGGTCCCGGACCCGGAGTCGGCGGGCGGCCTGCTGTGCCTGGCGGAGTTCGTGACCCGACGCAGCACTTAGCACCCGTCCGGCTCCGACCCCCTCGCCCCGCTCCCCACCGCCCCGGTCGACGGCTCTCCCGCCGACCGGGGCGCAGTGGTCCGTGCGGTCGGCCCGCCGACCGGGGAGCAACGGCCGTCCCATCGGCGCGGCTGTCGCTCGTCGGCTGTCAACCGCGCGGTCGGGCGCGCCCGTGCGCCCGCTTGCCGCACGGGCCGCCCGACCGCCCGGCTGCCGCACGGCCGCGGGCGCGCCGACTCCCCGTGCGCCCGCCTGTCCGATGGGCCGCCCGACCGCCCGT
>NZ_JBHVYK010000136.1:0-13958 GCF_042880855.1 Streptomyces sp. NPDC058291 | reverse complement strand
GCCCCGAAGCCCGCAGCCGCCGCCCCGGCCCCGGCCCCGGCGAAGGCGGCCCCCGCGGCCAAGCCGGCCGCCGCCAAGCCCGCGCCTGCCGCGACGCCCGCCGCCGACGGCCCCGAGTTCGTGACGCTGCGCGGCCCGTCCGCCGCGGTCGCCAAGAACATGAACGCCTCGCTGGAGCTGCCCACGGCCACGTCCGTGCGTGCGGTCCCGGTGAAGCTGCTGTTCGACAACCGCATCGTCATCAACAACCACCTCAAGCGCGCCCGGGGCGGGAAGATCTCCTTCACGCACCTGATCGGCTTCGCGATGGTGCAGGCCATCAAGGCCATGCCGTCGATGAACTGGCACTACGCGGAGAAGGACGGGAAGCCCACCCTCGTCAAGCCGCCGCACGTCAACTTCGGCCTGGCCATCGACCTGGTGAAGCCCAACGGCGACCGCCAGCTCGTCGTCGCCGGCATCAAGAAGGCCGAGACGCTGAACTTCTTCGAGTTCTGGCAGGCCTACGAGGACATCGTCCGCCGCGCCCGCGACGGCAAGCTGACGATGGACGACTTCACCGGCGTCACCGTCTCCCTGACCAACCCCGGCGGCCTCGGCACCGTGCACTCCGTGCCGCGTCTGATGCCCGGCCAGTCGGTCATCATGGGCGTCGGCTCCATGGACTACCCGGCGGAGTTCCAGGGCACCAGCCAGGACACCCTGAACAAGCTCGGCATCTCGAAGGTCATGACGCTCACGTCGACCTACGACCACCGGGTCATCCAGGGCGCCGCCTCCGGCGAGTTCCTGCGGATCGTCGCCAACCTGCTGCTCGGCGAGAACGGCTTCTTCGACGAGATCTTCGAGGCGCTGCGCATCCCCTACGAGCCGGTCCGCTGGCTCAAGGACATCGACGCCAGCCACGACGACGACGTCACCAAGGCCGCCCGCGTCTTCGAGCTGATCCACTCCTACCGGGTCCGCGGCCACGTCATGGCCGACACCGACCCGCTGGAGTACCGCCAGCGCAAGCACCCCGACCTCGACATCACCGAGCACGGCCTCACCCTGTGGGACCTGGAGCGCGAGTTCGCGGTCGGCGGTTTCTCGGGCAAGTCCCTGATGAAGCTGCGCGACATCCTCGGCGTGCTGCGCGACTCGTACTGCCGCACCACCGGCGTCGAGTTCATGCACATCCAGGACCCCAAGCAGCGCCGCTGGATCCAGGACCGCATCGAGCGCCCGCACACCAAGCCGGAGCGCGAGGAGCAGCTGCGCATCCTGCGCCGGCTGAACGCCGCGGAGGCCTTCGAGACGTTCCTGCAGACCAAGTACGTCGGCCAGAAGCGCTTCTCGCTGGAGGGCGGCGAGTCCGTCATCCCGCTGCTGGACGCGGTGCTGGACTCGGCCGCCGAGTCCCGCCTGGACGAGGTCGTCATCGGCATGGCCCACCGCGGCCGGCTGAACGTCCTCGCGAACATCGTGGGCAAGTCGTACGCGCAGATCTTCCGCGAGTTCGAGGGCAACCTCGACCCGAAGTCGATGCACGGCTCCGGCGACGTGAAGTACCACCTGGGCGCCGAGGGGACCTTCACCGGCCTGGACGGCGAGCAGATCAAGGTGTCGCTGGCCGCGAACCCCTCCCACCTGGAGACGGTCGACCCGGTCATCGAGGGCATCGCCCGCGCCAAGCAGGACATCATCAACAAGGGCGGCTCGGACTTCACGGTCCTGCCGGTCGCCCTGCACGGCGACGCGGCCTTCGCGGGCCAGGGCGTGGTGGCCGAGACGCTGAACATGTCGCAGCTGCGCGGTTACCGCACGGGCGGCACGGTCCACATCGTCATCAACAACCAGGTCGGCTTCACGGCCGCCCCGGAGTCCTCGCGGTCGTCGATGTACGCCACGGACGTGGCGCGCATGATCGAGGCCCCGATCTTCCACGTGAACGGCGACGACCCGGAGGCCGTGGTGCGCGTCGCGCGTCTGGCCTTCGAGTTCCGCCAGGCGTTCAACAAGGACGTGGTGATCGACCTCATCTGCTACCGCCGCCGCGGTCACAACGAGTCGGACAACCCGGCCTTCACCCAGCCGCTGATGTACGACCTGATCGACAAGAAGCGCTCGGTGCGCAAGCTGTACACCGAGTCCCTCATCGGTCGCGGCGACATCACCCTGGAAGAGGCCGAGCAGGCGCTGCAGGACTACCAGGGCCAGCTGGAGAAGGTCTTCACCGAGGTCCGCGAGGCCGTCACGGCCCAGCCGAGCGCGGGACCGGTCTCGGACCCGCAGGCGGAGTTCCCGGTCGCCGTGAACACCGCGATCTCCACCGAGGTCGTCAAGCGCATCGCCGAGTCCCAGGTCAACATCCCGGACTACTTCCACGTGCACCCGCGTCTGCTGCCCCAGCTGCAGCGCCGGGCCACGATGGTCGAGGACGGGACGATCGACTGGGGCATGGGCGAGACCCTCGCGGTCGGCTCCCTCCTCCTGGAGGGCACGCCGGTCCGGCTGTCCGGCCAGGACTCCCAGCGCGGCACCTTCGGCCAGCGCCACGCGGTCCTCATCGACCGCGAGACGGGCGAGGAGCACACGCCGCTCCAGTACCTCGCCGACGAGCAGGCGCGCTACAACGTCTACAACTCGCTGCTGTCCGAGTACGCGGTCATGGGCTTCGAGTACGGCTACTCGCTGGCCCGCCCCGACGCGCTCGTGATGTGGGAGGCGCAGTTCGGCGACTTCGTCAACGGCGCGCAGACGGTCGTCGACGAGTACATCTCGGCCGCCGAGCAGAAGTGGGGCCAGACCAGCGGCGTCACGCTCCTGCTCCCCCACGGCTACGAGGGCCAGGGCCCGGACCACTCCTCGGCCCGCGTCGAGCGTTTCCTGCAGCTCTGCGCCCAGAACAACATGACGGTCGCGATGCCCACGCTCCCGTCGAACTACTTCCACCTCCTGCGGTGGCAGGTGCACAACCCGCACCACAAGCCGCTGGTCGTCTTCACCCCGAAGTCGATGCTGCGTCTGAAGGCCGCCGCGTCGAAGGCGGAGGAGTTCACCACGGGCCAGTTCCGCCCGGTCATCGGCGACGCGTCGGTCGACCCGAACGCGGTCAAGAAGGTCGTGTTCTGCGCCGGCAAGGTCTACTACGACCTGGACGCCGAACGTCAGAAGCGCGGGGTCACGGACACGGCGATCATCCGGCTGGAGCGGCTGTACCCGCTGCCCGGCGCCGAGGTCCAGGCCGAGGTCAACAAGTACCCCAACGCCGAGAAGTACCTGTGGGCCCAGGAGGAGCCGGCCAACCAGGGCGCCTGGCCGTTCATCGCCCTGAACCTGATCGACCACCTGGACCTCGCGGTCGGCGCGGACGTGCCGCACGGCGAGCGCCTGCGCCGCATCTCGCGGCCGCACGGCTCGTCCCCGGCGGTCGGTTCCGCCAAGCGCCACCAGGCGGAGCAGGAGCAGCTGGTGCGTGAGGTGTTCGAGGCGTAGTCCCCGGCCGTCACGCGGGAAGGGCCCGGCCTCCGGAGGTTTCCGGAGGCCGGGCCCTTCGGCGTGCCGGGCTGCCGGTCCGGGTCGCGCGGCCCGGACGGCCCGGACGGCCCGGACGGCCCGGACGGCCCGCGAACTGGTGGCTTCGTCAGATGACCTGCGGTTCGAAGTCCCGGCAGGGGCGGTTGCGGGAGGGGGCCGAGACGGCGTGCGGGTGCTTGCTGCCCAGCGTCGCGTCCAGGTCCGTGAGCGCCTCCTGCTCAGTCGTTTCCGCCCGCCGCCGGCGCCCGCCTGCCGCCGGCCCCGCGGGCCGCGCAGGTCCGCCGCGTGGGCGATCCGCGCCACCCCTGTCACGTCCTCACCGCTCATGGCACTCCCCCGCCTCCCCTGTCCCCCGACGCCCGTCCCCCTGCGCCTATCCTTTTCCTGTCCCCTCCGCACCGGAGAGCGACCCCTTCCTCCCCTCGCAGGAACAAGGGTCCTTCCCCCGAGGGCGGAACCCTGTCCCTGCGAGCCACCCCACGGAGCACGATCCATGTACTTCACCGATCGCGGAATCGAGGAACTCGAGAAGCGGCGCGGCGAGCAGGAGGTCACCTTCGAGTGGCTCGCCGAGCAGCTGCGGACGTTCGTGGACCTGAATCCGGACTTCGAGGTGCCGGTGGAGCGGCTGGCCACATGGCTGGCGCGGCTGGACGACGAGGACGACGAATAGGGACGGGGCGGGACCGAGCGGGCCCGGCCCGACCGGGAAGGCCGAACAGGCCGTCCCGCACAACGGGCGGCCGTTCGCCAGGCCGTCGAGCAGGCCGTCTCGGGCGGCCGCGCGCAGAGGGGCGTCGGACGACGCCCCTCTTTCCTCGTTTCCGGGCGGAAGGCTCACCGGAACGAGTGTCTTGACTTTCGATTGCCGCGATATATCGTGTTTTCCGGGAGACGCGATATGGCGTGTCGTGTCGTCACCGTGGAGGAGGTCCGCACCATGACCGAGTGGTCCGTCGCCGAGCCGAGGAAGCTCTCCTTCGACGAGCCCGTGCGCGAACTGCACGTGCGCATCGTCGACGGCACCGTGAACGTGGTGGGCACCGACGAGAGAACAGCCCGCCTGGAGGTGTCCCGGATCGAGGGACCGCCCCTGGTGGTGAGCCATCATGGCGGGAACCTGACGGTGGCGTACGAGGACCTGCCCTGGAAGGGCTTCCTCAAATGGCTCGACCGCAAGGGCTGGCGGCGCAGCGCCGTCGTCTCGCTCGCCGTGCCGGCCGGCACCCGTGTGGAGGTGGGCGTGGTGAGCGCCGGGGCGGTGGTCTCGGGCATCGACGGCCCCGCCGAGGTGAAGGGCGTCAACGGCGACACGACGCTGGTGGGGCTCGCGGGCCCGGTGCGCGCCGACACCGTCTCGGGGAGCGTGGACGCCCAGGCCCTCACCGGCGACCTGCGGTTCAACTCCGTCTCCGGCGATCTGACCGTGGTCGAGGCGGGCTCCTCCGTGAAGGCCGACTCCATCAGCGGATCCATGGTCGTCGACCTGGACCCGACCAGCCGGCCCACGAGCATCGACCTGACGAGCGTCTCGGGCGAGATCGCCATCCGGCTGCCCCAGCCGGCGGACGCGCTGGTGGAGGCGAACACCGCGAGCGGCTCGGTCTCCAACGCCTTCGAGGATCTGCGGGTCAGCGGCCAGTGGGGCGCCAAGCGCATCACCGGGCGGCTGGGCGCGGGCAACGGCAGCCTCAAGGCCACCACGGTCTCCGGCTCGATCGCCCTGCTGCGCAGGCCCGCGGCGGACGAGCCGGACGTCGACGTGCGGGACGAGGGGCGCTCCGGGCCGCCCTCCGGTCCTGGAGACCCCGCCGATTCCGGTCCGGGCGGCGGGAGTTCCTCCGCCGACCCGGCCGACGGCACGACCGACAAGAAGGTGCTCTGAGATGGCTCCCGTCTTCGCCCATGGCCGCCTGCGCCTCTACCTGCTGAAGCTGCTGGACGAGGCGCCACGCCACGGCTACGAGGTGATCCGTCTCCTGGAGGAGCGCTTCCAGGGGCTGTACGCGCCGTCGGCCGGCACCGTGTACCCCCGGCTGGCCAAGCTGGAGGCGGAGGGCCTGGTCACCCACACCACCGAGGGCGGCCGCAAGGTGTACGCCATCACCGACGCGGGCCGGGCCGAACTGGCCGACCGCAGCGGCGAACTGGCCGACCTGGAGCTGGAGATCCGCGAGTCGGTCGCCGAGCTGGCCGCGGAGATACGGGCCGATGTGCGCGGCGCGGCGGGAGAGCTGCGGCGCGAGATGCGGGCGGCGGCCTCGCAGGCGCGCAAGGGCGAGGGGGCCGCCTCCGCGGAGCGCGGGGAGCCCGGCGAGTACGGGGAATACGGGGAACACGGCGACCGGGAGGCGTGGCGGGCCGCCAAGGAGGAGATGCGCCGCGTCAAGCAGGAGTGGAAGGAGCAGGCGCGCCGGGCCAAGGACGAGAGCCGCCGCGCCCGCGAGGAGGCCCAGCAGGCCCGCCGGCAGGCCAAGGAGGCGCAGGACCGAGCGCGTTCCCAGGCCCAGGAGGAGGTCCAGCGCATAGCGCGCCGGGTGCAGGAACAGGTCCAGGACCACTTCACGCGGGGCGACTGGCCGACGGGCGTCCGGGAGGGTCTGACGGAACTCGCCAAGGAGTTCGGGGAGTTCGGCAAGGACTTCGGACGGGAGTACGGCAAGGACTTCGGTTTCGGCCGCCCCGGCGCCACGGGTTCGACGGCCGCCGAGTCGTCCTCGGCGACGAAGCCGGCCGGGTCGACGGAGACCGCGGCGAGCGCACGTCCGGAGTACTCCCGCACCCCGGAGGACTTCCCCGCCACGTACGAGCCGGCCTGGGCCCACGAGGACTCCAGCGGTGACCCCGCCCGGGATCTGGACCGCCTCCTGGACCGCTTCCGGGACGACATCCGCGACGCGGCCCGCGACCACGGCGTCACCGGTGAGCAACTCCGCGAGGCGCGCCGCCATCTGTCGACGGCGGCGGCGCACATCGGCGTGGTGCTCCGCCACCCGAAGCCCTGACCCGAACCTGACGCCCGAATCCGGCGCCCCCATCTGGACCCGATGTCCGGAGCCGGGGCCCGGAGCCGGGGCCCGGATCCGGACCTGACGCCCCGGTGTGCGGCGCCCGAGCCCGGACCCTGGCCCCGCGTCCCGGGACCAGAGGCCCACAGCCCTGAGCCGGAAGCCCGGAGCCTGGCCCCGCGTCCCCGGACCGGGAGCCCACAGCCCCGACCCCGCGTCCCCGGGCCGGGGGCCCACAGCCCTGACCCCGGGCCCGGACCCGGAACCCGCGCCCCCGGACCGGGAGCCCACAGCCCTGACCCCGGGCCCGGACCAGGAACCCGCGCCCCGGCCCGGGAACCCACAGCCCTGACCCCGGGCCCGGACCCGGAACCCGCGCCCCGGCCCGGGAGCCCACAGCCCTGACCCCGGGCCCGGACCCGGAACGCCCGCAGCCTTGACCCCGGGCCCGGACCCGGAACCCGCGCCCCGGCCCGGGAGCCCACAGCCTTGACCCCGGGCCCGGGGCCGGGAGCCCGTAGCCCTGACCCCGGATCCGGGCCCGGGCCCGGGGTCACGGCCCGCGGCTGCGTCTCGCCTCAGCCGGCCCGGGCGGCGACGCCCCCGTGGCCGTCGCCCTCGGCGTCGCTGTCGTCGCCGTACAGCACGCGGGCCAGGGAGGTGTAGGTGACGCCGTGGTCGGCGAGGATCTCCGAGGGGGCGCCGCGGCGGGCGGTCAGGGCGAGCAGCAGGTGCTCGTCGCCGATGTGCCGTTCGCGGCGGGCGACGGCGATGCGCAGCGTGTCGGTGAGCAGCTCCCTGGCCCCGTGGTCGAAGGGCCGTCCGCCGAAGAGGCGCGCGCCGGCGTTCCCCTCGCCGTCGGCCGCCAGGGCGCCCTCCCCGTGTGCCTCCTCCACCCGCGAGACGATCTCGGAGACGTCGATGCCCAGTCCCGACAGGGCTTGCGCGTCGGCGCGGGAGAGGCCGCCCCGGCGGCGGACCTCGCCCAGATCCCGTACGAGCCCGTCGCGTCCGCCCGGCGGCAGCCCGAGCGCGGCCAGCGCGAACGAACCGCGGCCGCCCTCCCGGTCGAGGAGGGCGAGCAGCACATGCGTCTCCTCGACCCGCTCGGCGCCCGCCCGTTCGGCGTGCGTCGCCGCCGACTGCACCACGGCCCGTGCGTCCTTCGTGAACCGCTCGAACATCATCGCCTCCCGTACTTCTTGTGCACGGCCTGCCTGCTGACCCCGAGTTCCGCGGCGATCTCCTGCCACGACCAGCCCTGGTTGCGCGCGCTGCGCACCTGCACCGCCTCCAGCTGCTCCAGCAGCCTGCGCAGTGCCGCGACGGCGCGCAGCCCGACCCGTGGATCGCGGTCGCCGGCCCGCTCGGCGAGATCCGTTGCTTCGGTCATGACGTCAACTTACGTTGACATCACCCATCCGTCAACCATAGTTGACACGGACGCCGCGAAAAGGGCGGGCCCGGAACCCGGGCCCGCCCTGCGACCGCGTGCGCCGGACGACCGGCGGGCCGGTCAGCCGTTGGTGAGCACGATCTTGCCGAACTGTTCGCCGGACGCGAGCCGTTCGAAGCCCTCTCGGGCCCGGTCGAGCGGAAGCACCTCGTCGATGACGGGGCGGACCCCGGTGACCGCGCAGAAGGAGAGCAGGTCCTCCAGCTCGTCCTTCGACCCCATGGTGGAGCCGACGACCTTCAGCTCCAGGAAGAAGATCCGGGTGAGCTCGGCGTGCGAGGGCCGGTCGCCGCTGGTGGCGCCGGAGATCACGAGCGTGCCGCCGGGCCGCAGCGACTTCACGGAGTGCGACCAGGTGGCCGCGCCGACGGTCTCGATCACGGCGTCCACCCGCTGCGGCAGCCGGGCGCCCGGCTCGACCGCCTCGACCGCGCCGAGTTCCAGGGCCCGCTTCCGCTTGGCCTCGTCCCTGCTGGTGGCGAAGACCCGCAGGCCGGCCGCCCTGCCCAGCACGATGGCCGCCGTGGCGACACCGCCGCCGGCCCCCTGGACGAGCACGGAGTCCCCGGGCCGCACGCCCGCGTTGGTGAAGAGCATGCGGTACGCCGTCAGCCAGGCCGTGGGCAGACAGGCGGCCTCCGCGAACGAGAGCTCCTTCGGCTTGGGCAGGACGTTCCAGGTCGGCACGGCGACCTGCTCGGCGAAGGTGCCCTGGTAGCGCTCGGTGAGGATGGAACGGGGCTCGTCGGGCCCGACGCCGTGCCCGGTCTGCCCGATCACGGAGTGCAGGACGACCTCGTTGCCGTCCGCGTCGACACCGGCGGCGTCGCAGCCGAGGATCATCGGCAGCCGGCCCTCCGGGAGACCGACGCCCCGGAGCGACCAGAGATCGTGATGGTTGAGGGAAGCGGCCCGGACGTCGACGACGCTCCAGCCGGGACGGGCCTCGGGGGCCGGGCGCTCCCCCAACTCCAGGCCGGAAAGCGGCTGGTCGCGATCGATTCGGGCGGCGTAGGCGGCGAACATGGACCCGACCCTAAAGTCCGCGACCGGCGAGCGAAACCGGGCGACACTGTGAGACACACCCTCTTGCGCTCCGCGCGTTCCCCGTACGGCGCCCGACCCCGGCCCACGACCGAGCCCCGGCCGGAAACACGTCGGCCCGCCCGGCGGCCGGGGGCGAGGACCGTCCCCGGCCGAAGCGGGAGTCCGGGGACGGCAACTCCTGAAACGGCTGGGACGGCGCCCTCGGCCGCACCCGAACGGGCTGGCCGGCGGGCAAAGAAATGGTCCCGCCCTCACGGACGGGACCATTCGGGCGCACGTCAGCGACGAGCGACGCCTTCCGCGCGAGCGGCCGCGGCGACCGCCGCCGTCACCGCGGGAGCGACCCGCTCGTCGAACGGCGACGGGATCACGTAGTCCGCCGCGAGATCGTCCCCGACGACGCCCGCCAGCGCCTCGGCGGCCGCGATCTTCATGCCCTCGGTGATCCGGGACGCCCGCACCTGCAGCGCGCCGGCGAAGACGCCCGGGAACGCCAGCACGTTGTTGATCTGGTTCGGGAAGTCCGACCGCCCGGTCGCGACGACCGCCGCGTACTTGTGGGCGACGTCCGGATGCACCTCGGGGTTCGGGTTGGCCATGGCGAAGACGAACGCGCCCTTCGCCATGGAAGCCACCGCCTCCTCGGCCACCGTGCCGCCGGAGACGCCGATGAAGACGTCGGCGCCGGCCAGCGCGTTCTCCAGCGAGCCGGTCAGCCCGGCCTTGTTGGTGAAGGAGGCCAGCTCGCGCTTGACGTCCGTCAGGTCCTCCCGGTCCGCCGAGACGACGCCCTTGCGGTCGGCGACCGCGACGTCCCCGATTCCGGCCTCGACCAGCATCCTGGCGATGGCGACCCCGGCCGCGCCGGCGCCCGAGATGACCGCGCGCAGCTCGCCGATGCCGCGCCCGCTCAGCCGCGCGGCGTTGCGCAGCGCCGCCAGCGTCACGATGGCGGTGCCGTGCTGGTCGTCGTGGAAGACCGGGATGTCGAGCGCGTCCTGGAGGCGGCGCTCGATCTCGAAGCACCGCGGCGCCGAGATGTCCTCCAGGTTGACTCCGCCGAACGAGGGCGCGAGGCGCACCACCGTCTCGATGATCTCGTCCACGTCCGTGCAGGCGAGCGCGATCGGAACCGCGTCCACCCCGCCGAACTGCTTGAAGAGGATGGCCTTGCCCTCCATCACGGGGAGGGAGGCCTCGGGGCCGATGTCCCCGAGCCCGAGCACGGCCGTGCCGTCGGTCACGACGGCGACGACGGACGACTTCCAGGTGTAGTCGTTCACCAGGTCCGGCTGTTCCGCGATCGCGGTGCACACGCGCGCGACGCCGGGGGTGTAAGCGAGGGACAGGTCGTCCTTGTCGCGGACCGGGACGGTGGCCTGCACGGCCATCTTTCCGCCTCGGTGCAGCGCGAACACGGGGTCGAACGAGTCGAGGGGCTCCGCACCGCCCTCCCGGCCCGTCTGGTCGGCGCTCTCGCTGCGAGGATTGACGATCTCCGCTGCCACTGTGTTGTACCCCTTAGGTCTGCATGGTTTGAGGGTGGCCACTCCTGATTGAGAAGTGGGCGGGCATCGCACAGGGCCCTGAGGTGATGCGTACGGGCGCCTGGCGTCGGGCGCGCCGCACACGCGCCCTGAGCCCCGGATGAGGGGTGTAGAAATCCTTCTTACCGGACGGACACCACACCCGACGAGTCCATTCGGTGCAAGGTCACATCCCCACAGCTGTGGACCTTCGACAGAGATCACCGCGAGTGACGTGGCTCATGCGCGAGGACTCGCCAGGCTCCGGGAAACCCTTGACAACCCTTGACACGGCCTTGACACGGCCTCGGGGCCGACGGGGGACGCACAGCAGGCGATCACATCATGGGAGGAACCGAAGATCTTTCGGCCGGAACGGGAGATTCCCGCAGATGGTCCGGCTCCGTCCGGTCGTGATGTACCGGACTGATGCGGTTCGGGGGTCGCCCGTTATCCGATTTTGACATGGCTGGCCCCCTGAATGGCGTCGTCCGAATGACAAGATGCCGTCATCACACGAGGTCGCGACACCCGAAGGTGTGTGTTCTCGTCGACCCATCGACATGTGTCGAGCCATCGGCATCTCCATCCATCCGCCGGAGGAACCCACCATGACCGCACGCTCCACCCGACACACGACCGCCGCGCGCACCCGCCTGGCAGCGGTCGGATCCCTCGCGGTCGCGGGCGCCCTGCTGCTCACCGCCTGCGGCGACCAGACCAACAGCGGCGGCAGCTCCTCCGAGGCGTCGAGCAGCTCCGACAAGGCCCCCCTCTTCTCGAAGCTCCCGGCCGACATCCAGAAGGCGGGCGTGATCAAGGTCGGCACCAACGCCGAGTACGCCCCGATGGAGTCCGTCGAGGGCGGCAAGATCGTGGGCGTCGACCCCGACATCGCCGCCGCGCTCGGCAAGCAGCTCGGCGTCGACTTCCAGTTCACCTCGGGCGGCTTCGACACCCTGATCACGGCGGTCAACACCGGCCGCTACAACGTCGCCATGTCGTCGATCACGGACACCAAGCAGCGCCAGGAAGGCCTGGACGACAAGGGCAAGAAGCTGGGCGAGGGCGTCGACTTCGTCGACTACTTCACCGCCGGCACGGCCGTCTACGTGCAGAAGGGCAACCCCAAGGGCATCAAGACCCTGGACGACCTCTGTGGTCAGACGGTCGCCGTGCAGCGGGGCACCACCTACGAAGTGGCCCTGCAGACGCAGTCCAAGAAGTGCACCGGGGGCGGCAAGAAGGCCCTCAAGATCGAGTCGTTCGAGAACGACACCGAGGCCCAGACCCGCGTGAAGTCCGGCGGCGCCGTGGCCGGCGTCAACGACTACCCGGTCGCCGTGGACATGGCCCGCAAGGCGGGCAACGGCGACACCTTCGAGGTGCTCGACAAGCAGTACGAGGCCGCACCGTTCGGCATCGTCGTCGACAAGAAGAACACCCAGCTGCGCGACGCCCTCAAGGAGGCCGTCGACGCGATCATCAAGGACGGCTCCTACCAGAAGGTGCTGGAGAAGTGGGGCGCCGAGAGCGGCGCGATCAAGTCCGCCTCGGTCAACGGCGGCAAGTGATCCACCCGCACCTCTTGAAGTCTTCGAAGGGCAGTCCCCATGACTGACAAGTTCGACAAGTCCTCGGCGGGCGCACCGCCCGAGGACACCCCGCCGGTCGCCAAGGAGTCGGCGTTCTCCGGCCCCCCGGAGGCCATCAAGGCCATCCCGGTGCGCCACTACGGCCGCTGGGTCAGCGCCGTCATCGTCCTCGCGCTGCTGGCGCTGCTGGTCAACGCCTTCGCCAAGGGCGACATCCAGTGGCACACCGTCGGTGACCAGCTGTTCGACTCGACGGTCATCGCGGGCGCCGGGCGCACCCTGCTGATCAGCGTCCTGTCCATGGTGCTGGGCGTGGTCCTGGGCGTCCTGCTGGCCGTGATGCGGCTGTCCAAGAACCCGGTGACCAGCACGGTCGCCTGGGTCTACATCTGGTTCTTCCGCGGCACGCCGGTCTACGTCCAGCTGCTGATGTGGTTCAACCTGGCGCTGATCTTCCCCGTCCTGAACCTCGGTCCGATCTACAAGGACGAGATGACGGACGTCATGACGCCGTTCATGTGCGCCCTGCTCGGCCTCGGTCTCAACGAGGCCGCCTACATGGCCGAGATCTGCCGGGCCGGCCTGCTGGCCGTGGACGAGGGACAGACCGAGGCCGCCCACGCGCTCGGCATGAGCCACGGCAAGACGCTGCGCCGCATCGTCATCCCGCAGGCCATGCGGGTGATCGTGCCGCCGACCGGCAACGAGTTCATCAACATGCTGAAGACCTCGTCGCTGGTGTACGTGGTGACGTACAACGAACTGCTGCGTTCGACCTCGGTGATCGGCTCCTCGTCGTTCGCCGTGATGGAACTGCTCTTCGTCGCGTCCATCTGGTACCTGGTCATGACCAGCGTCTTCAGCGTCTTCCAGTACTACCTGGAGCGCTACTACGCCCGCGGTTCGAGCCGCAGCCTGCCGCCCACGGTCTTCCAGAAGATCCGGGCGAACCTGTTCTCGATCGGCCGCGAAAGGGGTGCGGCATGACCGCGATGGTGAAGTCCGAGGGCGTCCACAAGTCCTTCGGCGCGGTCGAGGTCCTCAAGGGCATCGACCTGGAGGTCAAGAACGGCGAGGTGTTCTGCCTCATCGGCCCGTCCGGCTCCGGCAAGTCGACGTTCCTGCGGTGCATCAACCACCTGGAGAAGATCAACGCCGGCCGGCTGTACGTCGACGGGGACCTGGTGGGCTACCGCCAGAAGGGCGACAAGCTGTACGAGCTCAAGGACAGCGAGGTCGCGCTCAAGCGCCGGGACATCGGCATGGTGTTCCAGCGGTTCAACCTGTTCCCGCACATGACGGCGCTCGACAACATCGTCGAGGCGCCGGTCCAGGTCAAGGGCGTCAGCAAGGCCCAGGCCCGGGAGCGGGCGCGGGAGCTCCTGGACCGCGTCGGCCTCGCCGACAAGGCCGGCAGCTACCCCTCGCAGCTCTCCGGCGGCCAGCAGCAGCGCGTCGCGATCGCCCGGGCGCTCGCCATGGACCCGAAGCTGATGCTGTTCGACGAGCCGACCTCGGCCCTCGACCCGGAGCTGGTCGGCGACGTCCTCGACGTCATGCGCGACCTGGCCGAGTCCGGGATGACGATGATCGTCGTCACCCACGAGATGGGCTTCGCCCGCGAGGTCGGCGACAGCCTGGTCTTCATGGACGGCGGCGTGGTCGTCGAGTCGGGCAACCCGCGCGAGGTGCTGACCAACCCGCAGCACGAGCGGACGCAGGCGTTCCTGTCGAAGGTCCTGTAGAGGCGCCGTAGGCGGCGCTGCGGTGCGGTGTGCGAGGAGGGGCGGTACGGAGATCTCCGTAC
>NZ_JBHVYK010000135.1:0-14107 GCF_042880855.1 Streptomyces sp. NPDC058291 | reverse complement strand
TGCCAACTCCGAAGGCCGGGCGCCCCATTGCGGGGCAACCAAAAAGGTAATGGGGAGCGGGACTATCCGTGGGCGGCGAAGGCGTTCACGCCCGTGAGTTCGGCGGACAGTTCCCACAGCCGCGCCGCCTGCTGCGGATCCGTCGCCCAGTCCTTGACGCCGGAGCGTGCGTCGCCGTCGACGGCGGCCTCGGCGACGTCGCAGTCCTCCAGGTAGAGGCCGCCCATGCCGGCCAGCTGGGGCGAGGTCGCCGCCCAGATCTGGGTGGCCGCGCCCTGCTCCGGGGTCTTGAAGCCGGCCTGGTCGATCACGTTGCCGTCCTGGTCGATCCAGCCGCGCTCCACCATCTCCTCCTTGGGGAGGTGCCGCTGCAGGGGCGTGATGATGCCGCCGGGGTGGAGCGAGAAGGCGCGTACGCCCCGGTCCCGGCCCAGCCGGTCGAGGTGGACGGCGAACAGGGCGTTCGCCGTCTTCGCCTGGCCGTAGGCCTCCCACTTGTCGTAGCCGCGCTGCCAGTGGACGTCGTCCCAGCGCACGCCGGAGAAGTGGTGGCCGCGCGAGGACACGGAGACCACGCGGGCCCCGCCGGGCTCGATCGCGGACCACAGCCGGTTGACCAGCGCGAAGTGGCCGAGGTGGTTCGTCGCGAACTGCGCCTCCCAGCCGGGCCCGACGCGGGTCTCGGGGCAGGCCATGATCCCGGCGTTGCCGATGAAGAGGTCGACGGTGCGGCCGGAGGCGAGGAAGCGGTCGGCGAAGCCGCGCACGCTGTCCAGGTCGGCGAGGTCCAGCTCGTCCACCTCGACGCCGTCGAGACCGGCCATGGCCCCGCGGGCGGCGTCCGGGCGGCGGGCGGGGACGACGACGCGTGCGCCGGCCCTGGCGAGCGAGCGGGTGGTCTCCAGACCCAGTCCGGAGTAACCGCCGGTGACGATCGCGAGCCGGCCGCTCAGGTCGACGCCGGCCAGGACGTCGTCGGCGGTGCTGTGGGCGTCGAACCCGGAACCGATCTTGTGCTGTGCAGTGCTCATGTCCGAGACGCTACGGTTGGGAGTGCGCTCGAAGTCAAGCCCGCCCCAGGGCGGCCGCCGGACGGCCCGGGACAGACGACGGCTGCAGGAAAAGAGAAGCCCCGACCGGACGGGGGAATCACGGTCGGGGCGGTCTGTGCGTGGGCGCGGACGGCGGTCGCCTCTCGGCGAAACGCTCCACAGGGCTTCAGCCGGACGATCGTCCCTGTGGGCAGAAGGTGAGGCCCGGGGACACTGTCCCGTCCGCACCCACGGTTGGTTCAACGGGTAACTACCTAGGAGTGTTCCCCGACCGGCCCCCACGCGAGGTGACGTCCGTCACCCGGCTCACCCGCCCGGCTCACCGGCTCCGGGGCCCAGCCCCCTTCAGCCCAGCGGGCTCGTCGACAGGGACGCCAGCAGATCGGCCGCGTCGGCGTAGACGGCGTCCGCGCCCGCCTCCAGCAGGTCGGCGCGCGGGATCCCCCCGCTGAGAAGGCCCACGCAGCGCACCCCGGCCCGGCGGCCCGCCCGCATGTCCCACACGGTGTCGCCGACGAACACGGCCTGCTCGGCGGGCGCGCCGGCCAGTTCCAGGGCGTGTTCCACGGGTTCCGGCGCGGGCTTGCCCTGCTCGACGTCGTCCGCGCTGGCCGTCGCGGCGATGACGTCGTCCGCGTCGATGGCGCTGCGCAGAGCCGACAGCTCGGCGCCGCTCGCGGAGGTGGCGAGCACGACCGTCCAGCCGGCGTCGTGCACCCGGCGCAGCAGCGCGCCGGCGTCCCGCAGCGGCGGCAACCGGTCGAAGTACTGGCCGTACAGGGCCTTGTGGGCGGCGCTCAGTTCGGCGTCCTGGTCCTCGTCCCGGTCGTCGCCGAGCAGGTGGGCGATCAGGTCGTCGGACCCGAGCCCGACGGCCCGGTGCACGGCGTGCATGGGCACCCGGTGGCCCGCCTGCCGAAACGCCTCCCACCAGGTGACGACGTGCAGGTGGTTGGTGTCGACGAGGGTGCCGTCGACGTCGAACACGGCGGCGCGTGTCATCGCGGTCCTTTCTGCGGCTGTCTCCGGGCTCTGCCGAGCCCGCGAGCTGTGCGGATGTCTTCGGGGATGTTGCGAGTACCACCTCACGGGCCGGCCACGCCGGCCGGCACCCGGCCCTCCCGTGTCCAGGCCAGCAGGTCCGCGAGCGGCCAGGCGGTCACGATCCGCTCCGGGGGCACCTCGCACTCCTCGGCCCGCGCACAGCCCAGGATCTGCCAGTCCAGCTGGCCGGGCGCGTGCGCGTCGGTGTCGACGGAGAACAGCACGCCCGCCTCGACGGCCCGGCGCAGCAGCCGGCGCGGCGGGTCGAGCCGCTCGGGCCGGCTGTTGATCTCCACGGCGGTGCCCGACTCGGCGCACGCCGCGAACACCTCGTCCGCGTCGAACTCCGACTCGGGCCGCCCCCGGCCCGTCACCAGCCGGCCGGTGCAGTGGCCGAGGATGTCGGCGTGCGGGTCGCGCACGGCGTTCACCATGCGGCGCGTCATCGCACGGGCGTCCATGCGCAGTTTGGAGTGCACGGACACCACCACCACGTCGAGCCGTTCCAGCAGCTCCGGCTCCTGGTCCAGCGAGCCGTCGTCGAGGATGTCGCACTCGATGCCGGTGAGCAGCCGGAAGGGCGCCCAGGAGGCGTTGAGCTCCTCGACGACGTCCAGCTGGCGGCGCAGCCGCTCGGGGGAGAGCCCGCGGGCCACCGTCAGACGCGGGGAGTGATCGGTGAGCACGGCCCACTCATGGCCGAGCGCGGCGGCCGCCCGGCCCATCTCGTCGATGGGGCTGCCGCCGTCCGACCAGTCGGAGTGGACATGGCAGTCCCCGCGCAGCAGAGCGCGCAGCCGGCTTCCCGCGCCGTCCGTGAGCGGTCGGCCGGCCTCCTGCTCCAGCTTCTCCAGGTAGGACGGCGTCTGTCCGGCGAGGGCCTCGCGCGCCACCTGCGCGGTCTTGGGACCCACGCCCTTCAGCGACTCCAGCGTCCCGGCCGCCGCCCGCTGCTGCACCTCCGCCGCGGGCAGTCGCGCGAGCACGCGTGCCGCGGTCCGGAAGGCCCGTACGCGGTAGGTCGGCGCCAGGGAACGTTCCAGCAGGAAGGCGATCCGGTCCAGTGCCTCGACGGGATCCATGGCCACCTCCTCGCTCCAGGGTTCCCCACCGCCGCCCCGGCCGCACGACGGGCTGGGCCGCGCCTCCCGGCCGAGGGGCTGGGCCGCGCTTTGCGGCCGTCGCCCGGACGGCCTCGGTGAGTGGGGAGAGATCCGACGGTTCATACCGGATCGTTCCGCTCTACCCTCTATGTCATGACCGAAATCGCGAGCCTACGGATCTCCCGGCCGCGGATCATGGTGCTCGGGGTGCAGCCGGGCCCCTCGCCGTTCCGCATCGTGGAGATCGACGCCGAGGTGGTCGGCGAGGCGCGGGACGTGACCGACGTCCTCGAGATCGCCGCCGCCTACGGCATCACGGTCCACGACCTCGACGACCCGGACACCGTGCGCTGGGTGGGCGGGGACAAGTACACCTGGAGGCCGCACTGACGGCCGTCGCGGCAGCCGTGCCGGCCGCGGGCCCCGCGCCTCCTCAGGCGGGCCGCCTGCGCGCGTGCACCGCACGGCTCACCCGGCGGCCGAGGAGCAGGTAGCCGATGAGGGCGCCGGTCGTGTTGAGGATGACGTCGTCGATGTCGAAGGCGCGTCCGGTCACCAGCGCGCCCTGGGCGAACTCCACGAGCAGCATGACGGTCGCGGTCAGCAGCAGGACGCGCAGCAGCCCGCGCGCCCGCGGCGCGACGACCGGCACCAGCACCCCGAAGGGGACGCCGAGCAGCACGTTCCCGCCGATCTGCTTCACCGCGTCGCGCAGCGCGGGCTGGTCCAGGTAGGCCCGCAGCGAGTCGCCCGGGTGCAGGTTGGAGTGGACCAGCGCCGCCGACGCGGGCGACGGCTCCAGGGTGATCTTGGCGAGCACGACGGCGAACGCCACCATGAACATGAAGGCCACCAGCATCGCGAGCAGGCGGAGCGGGAACGGCAGCGGCCGGTGCTCGGCACGCGCCGTCTCCGCGGCCGCGGCCCGGTCGGCCCTCTCGGCCCTGCGCGTCCTCTCCGCCCGCTCGGCCCGGCGAGCAGCCCGGGCTCTGCCGATCCGCCCGGTCCAGCCCGGCCTGTCGGCCTTCTCGGGCTCGGGCTCGGGTTCGGGTGCGGCGGCCTTGGCCGGGCGCAGGCGGAACGTGGTGAGTGGACGTAGCGCTGCACGGGCCATGCGGTCCTCCAGTACTCAACTTCTCGGCGTGGTAGCGCGGTTACCCGCGAACGGCCCGGGGATGCGGGCGGGGGGCCGCCGGTGTGGCTCCGCGCGGCCGACGCGCTCACGCGCGCGTCCGGCCGCCGCGTCCCTCACCGGACCGGGGCGTCAGCCTCCGTAGGACACCTTCACCTCCGTGAAGCCGAGGGAGCGCAGCAGCCCCTGGAGCATGTCGGTGGTGTTGGTCTCGGCGCGCGCGGTCAGCTCGCTCTCCTTCGCCGCGTCCCCGATGTGCTTGACCGCGAGTTTCTGCACGGCCTGCTCTCCGCCGGGGTTGTCCGAGAAGAGGTCGCCGAGGCGGTCGAGGAGGCCGCGCTGCTTGGACACGGCGTAGGAGCGGTCGGGGTCGAGGGCCGGTTTGCCCAGCTGGGCGTGCGGCAGCCGGAGCGTGGCCGAGGTGCGGTCCTGGTCGACCGTGACGTTCTTGTCGCCGACCTTGCCGAGGTCGACGTAGGCGTCGACGGTGCCCGCCCCGACGTACAGGGTGCGGGTGCCCCGGATGGCGTCCGGAAGGTACTTGGCGTCCTTCTCCAGGTCCACGACGACCTGGAAGTTGCCGGAGGCGGCGTCGTAGCGGCTCATGTCCTGGATGGACTTGAGGAGGGCGGGGCCCGAGCGGTCATGGGTCTCGGTGCCGAAGAAGTCGCGCAGCCCCGGCAGCAGGCTCAACCGGATCCCGGCGAACATCACGACGAGCACGACCACGACGGCGGTGAGCACCTTGGCCCAGCCGGGCATGCGGCCGGGCAGGCGCCGGGTGGGCTTGGTGTCTCTGGTGGGCTCGGTGGAAGTCGTCATGCGGACGGTCCTCTCTTCCTACTGACCGGCTACTGACCGGATTCCCGCCAATGCCCGTGTCAGACCGCCCTGTTGAGGAGCTGTGACAGTAAGGGCGACCCGCGGCGCCGCTCCCTCGCCGGGCCGGGGACGCCGCCCGGCACGGGCGAGCGTCGCCGCGCGCCACTCGGCCGGGGGAGCGGCCGGTGAGCTCTACGCGCCGGGAACGGTCGGGCGCCCGTCGGGGCTGCGGGTGTCTTCGAGGAGCCTCCGGGGGCCCGCGAGAGATCTTGAACAGGTCTTTCAGGGGTCTACGACGGTGGGCGAAACGGACGTGGTCCGTAGCATGAGGGGTCCCGCCCCCGGCCGGACGTGATCAGCGAGGAGCCGACCGTGCGAGACATCTCCGTGTTCAGCGGCAGTGCCCACCCCGAGCTGGCAGCCGAGGTCTGCGCCCACCTCGGAGTGCCCCTGAGCCCCACCCGCCTCAGCAGGTTCGCCAACGACTGCCTGGAGGTCCAGCTCCAGGCGAACTGCCGGGAACGGGACGTCTTCCTCGTCCAGCCCCTGGTCCGGCCCGTGCAGGAGCACCTGGTGGAGCTGCTGCTGATGTGCGACGCGGCCCGTGGGGCGTCCGCGGGACGGATCACGGTCGTCATGCCGCACTATTCCTACGCGCGCTCCGACAAGAAGGACGCCCCCCGGATCTCGCTGGGCGGACGCCTGGTCGCCGATCTGATGGCGGCGGCCGGCGTCCACCGCGTGCTCACCATGACGCTCCACTCGCCCCAGGTGCACGGCTTCTTCTCGATGCCGGTGGACCACCTGCACGCCCACCGGGAACTGGCGGCGCACTTCCGCCGCTACGACCTCACCCGTACCACCGTCGTCTCGCCGGACCTCGGCAACGCCAAGGAGGCCGCGGCCTTCGCCCGGATGATCGACGCCCAGGTGGCGGCGGGGGCCAAGCAGCGGTACGCCGACGACCGGGTCAGCATCAGCGCGGTGATCGGCGAGATCGCCGGGCGCGACGTCATCGTCCTGGACGACGAGATCGCCAAGGGCAGCACGGTCCTGGAACTCCTGGACCGCCTCAGGGAGCTGGAGCCCCGCTCGATACGGGTGGCGTGCACGCACGGGCTGTTCGCCGCCGGCGCGCTCAAGCGGCTCAGCGAGCAGCCGGACGTCCTGGAGATCGTGTGCACCAACACGGTGCCGGTGCCCGTCGAGGAGCACACGGACAAGCTGCGGATCCTGTCCATCGCCCCCGCTCTGGCGGAGGCGGTGCGCCGCATTCACAACGGCGAGTCGGTCAGCGCCCTGTTCGACGCGGCGCGGGGGCAGTAGCGTCAAGGACGGCCGGCGGCGGGGCCTCCACGGGCGGACCGTCGGAAGCCGGCCGGGTCGTCGGGCCGGCCGGGTCGTCGGGCCGGGCGGGTGGGGTGGGCAGCGCTTCGAGGCGCCGTCATAACGTGCCCGACGTGGCGCCGGGCCGTTCCAGGGCCGCGTCCAGCGTCCTGGCGGGCGGCAGCAGCCGGGACAGTCCGGTGGCGCGCAGGATCCGCAGCGTGAGCGGGTGGGCGCAGACGAGGTGCAGATGCCCGTCGTGGTCGAGGACCCGTCTGCGCGCCCGGTACAGCAGGCGCAGCCCGGAGCAGTCGAAGAACTCGATCCGGGTCAGGTCGATCACGATCCGCGGTGCGTGCCCGGCGGTCGCCTCGTCGAGCAGCGGGCCGATCTCCGTGGCCGCGACGAGGTCGATCTCGCCGCGGAACTCCAGCACCGTGTATCCCCGGTCCCGGCCGATGCGCAGATGCGGGGAGTCCGCCGCGGGTTCCAGCTGCACGACGACATCGCCTCCAACCCGCTCCACCGGTCGGGAGCTTCCAACGGCCGGGGAGTTCGCAGCAGTTCCCCGCCCCAGCAAGTTACCCCCGATGGAGTGCATTCCAGCATGTTCGGTTGACATATGTCTTCGAAATGCAACCGACTCTGGCCGAGTTTTTTCGAGTCGTGAGCGAAGGGGGGTCGAACCGTTACGACAGCGCGTGCCACGCCTTGGAGAGGGCGGTGCGCAACTGCTCCGTCTGGTGGGCCGTGAGCTCCCCGACCATGCGCTCCTCGAGCTCCCGCACCGGGCCGGCGTGCCGCTCCAGCAGCCCGCGCCCCTCCTCGGTGAGCAGGATCAGCCGTTCGCGCCGGTTGTGTGGATTGCGCTCGCGCCGGATCAGGCCGCGCCCCTCCAGGGAGCGCACCAGATCCGCGATGGACTGGGCGGTGACGAAGGAGTCCCGGGCCAGCTGGGCGGCCGACAGCCCGTCGTGCCGCTCCAGGACGGTGAGCGCCGTGTACTGCAGGGCCGTGATCCCGGACGGCCTGACCAGGTCGTCCAGACGGGATCGCACGACCAGCTCCACCTGCTTCACCATGTAGAGCAGGGAAGGAGGCGTCCTGTACGGCTGCGGTGCGGGTGCCGCCGCCTGGGTTGAACGAGTGCCGGCCATGGGACCGAGCGTAGACCATTGACAGGAAACCTGGCTGTAATGAGACTGCGAACCAACAGGAATCCTGTTTGTTGAAATCTTGGCGACGATGCTGAGGAGTGGCGATGACCACCTGGGAGATCGACCCCGGCCGGCTGTTCATCGGGGGACAGTGGCGCGAGGCCGCGGACGGAGCGCGCACCGAGGTGGTCGATCCGTCCCGTGGCGCGGTCGTCACCACCGTCGCGGAGGCGGGCGCCGTCGACGTGGACGCCGCGGTGCGGGCCGCGCGGGAGGCCTTCGACGCCGGGCAGTGGTCCGGCCTCAGCGGCCGTGAGCGCGGCCGGGTGCTGCTGCGCGTGGCCCGGCTGATCCGCGAGGAGGCCGACGCCATCGCCCGGCTGGAGAGCCTGGACGTCGGCAAGCCCATCACCCTGGCGCACGCCGTCGACGTCACCAACGCGGCCAACGACTACGAGTACTTCGCCTCCCTCGCCTTCGGCCTGGAGGGCGCCAACCGCGACACCCCCATGAACGCCCTCGCCTACACCCGGCGGGGCCCGATCGGCGTGATCGCCGCGATCACCCCGTTCAACTTCCCGCTGATCCTGGCCGGCTCCAAGATCGCCCCGGCTCTCGCCGCCGGCAACACGGTCGTGCACAAGCCCGCCGACGAGACCCCGCTCAGCGCCCTGTACATGGCAGACCTGTTCCAGCGGGCCGGCGTCCCCGACGGCGTGGTCAACGTCGTCACCGGCGCGGGCCCCGTCGCCGGCGAGGCGCTGCTGCGCCACCCGGGCGTCGACAAGATCGCCTTCACCGGCTCCACCGCGATCGGCCGGCACGCGGCGAGCGTCGCGGGGGAGAACCTCAAGCCCGTCACCATGGAGCTCGGCGGCAACGCGGCGCACCTCGTCTTCGAGGACGCCGACCTGGAGAAGGCCGTCGGCGCGGTCATCAAGGGCTTCGTCTTCAACACCGGCCAGTTCTGCATGGGCGGCCCGCGTCTGCTCGTGGCCCGCCCGGTCTACAGCACCCTGCTGGGCATCCTCGCCGAGGCCGTCCCCGGGGTGCCGGTGGGCGACCCCCGGCTGCCGGAGACCGTCGTCGGGCCGATGGCGGGGGAGAGGCACCTGCGCAAGGTCGAGGAGTACGTCGACCTCGCCCGCAAGGAGGGCGCCCGCATCGTCTGCGGTGGCGAGCGCCTCGACCTCGACGGCGGCTACTACTACCGGCCGACCGTGATCGCGGACCTCGCCGACGACTCCCGCGTCGTCCAGGAGGAGATCTTCGGCCCGGTCCTCACCGTGCAGCCCTTCGACACCGAGGACGAGGCCATCGCGCTCGCCAACTCCACGCCGTACGGGCTGGCTTCGGGCGTCCAGACCGGAAACCTGGCCCGCGCCCACCGCGTCGCCGACCGCCTGCAGGCCGGCATCGTCTGGGTCAACGACTGGGCGATGCTCGACCCCGCCGTCCCCTTCGGCGGCGTCAAGGACTCCGGCTTCGGGCGTGAGTACGGCCCCGAGGCGCTCGCCGCGTACACCAGGGTCAAGTCCGTCGTCGTCTCGCTCGACTGAGCGCGCCCGCCCCGAACACCTCTGCCCGACACAGGAGTTGCACCCATGCCCCTCACCACACGCGCCGCCGTCGTCGAGTCCGCGGGAGCGCCCTTCACCCTCTGCGAGGTCGTGCTCGACGACCCCGCGCCGCACGAGGCGGTCGTCCGGCTGGTCGCCGCCGGGCTGTGCCACACCGACCTCGGCGTCGCGAGCGGCGGACTGCCCTTCCCGCTGCCCGGGGTTCTCGGGCACGAGGGCGCGGGCGTCGTGGAGGCGGTCGGCTCGGCGGTCACCGGCGTGGCCCCCGGCGACCACGTCGTGCTGTCCTTCACCTCGTGCGGTGACTGCCGCAACTGCCACGGGGGCCATCCCGCCTACTGCGCCGCCTGGCTGCCGCTGAACCTGATCGGCGGCCGCCGCGCCGACGGCACCGCGACCGTCAGCCGGGACGGCGCGGCCCTCGGCGGTCACTTCTTCGGCCAGTCCTCCTTCGCCGAGCGGGCGCTGGTCGACGAGCGCAGCCTCGTGAAGGTCGACCCCGACGTGCCGCTGGCGTCGATCGCCCCACTGGGCTGTGGAGTCCAGACCGGCGTCGGCGCCGTGTGGAACGTACTGAGGCCGGCGGCCGGCGACACGGTCGTCGTCCTCGGCGCCGGAGCCGTCGGCCTGTCGGCGGTAATGGCGGCCGCCCTGTCGCCGGCCACCACGGTCATCGCCGTCGACCGGGTCCCCGAACGCCTGGAACTGGCACGGGAGTTGGGCGCCACCCACACCGTCGACGCCGGCCGGACCGGCCCGGGCGAGGCCGTCGCGGAGATCACCGGCGGACAGGGGGCCGACGGCGTCGTGGAGACCACGGGCAGCACGGCCGTGCTGCGCCAGGGCGTCGACGCGCTCGCCGCCCGCGGCACCCTGGTCGTCGTGGGTGCGCCGCCCTTCGGCAGCGAGGTCGCCCTGGACGTCAACGGACTGCTCGGCGGCAAGCGCGTCGTCGGACTCACCCTCGGCGACAGCGAGACGCAGACCTTCATCCCGGCGCTGGTCGAGCTGGTCAAGAGCGGGCGTCTCCCGCTGGACCGCCTGATCGGCGTCTATCCGTTCGCGGACATCGACCAGGCGGTGCGGGACATGACCGCGGGCAGGACCATCAAGCCCGTGCTCGTCTTCTGACGTCCCCTCACTCGACGGTCAGCACCAGCTTCCCGGTGGTCCGGCCGGTGTCGCCGAGCCGGTGCGCCTCGGCGGCCTCGGCCAGCGGGAACGTCCCCGCGATCGTGGCGCGCAGCCGGCCCGCCTCGACCAGTTCGGCGATCGCGCGCATCCCGGCCCGGTCCGCGTCGACGAGCATCCGCACCGCCCGCACCCCGAGGCGCTCGGCCTCCTCGGAGAACTCGTCCGAGCCCACCGGCAGGATCGACACCACGATCCCGCCCGGCCGCAGCACGCCGAGCGAGCGCACCGAGGTGTCGCCGCCCAGCGTGTCCAGGACGACGTCGACGTCCTTCACGGCCTCGGCGAAGTCGGTCTCCCGGTAGTCGATCGCCTCGTCGACGCCCAGCTCGCGCAGGAAGTCGTGCTTGCCCGCGCTGGCCGTGCCGATCACGTACGCGCCGCGCGCCTTGGCGATCTGCACGGCGACATGTCCGACCCCGCCGGCCGCGGCATGGATCAACACCCGCTGCCCTGGGGTGAGTCCGGCGGTCTCCACCAGCGCCTGCCAGGCGGTCAGCGAGACCAGCGGCAGCGCGCCCGCCTGGACGTGGTCGACGCCTTCGGGCTTGTGCCACAGGGCGCGGACCGGCGCGATGACGTACTCGGCGTGCGAGCCGTGGCCGAAGGGGTAGGGCAGCATGCCGAAGACCTCGTCGCCGGGCGCGAAGGCGGCCACGCCGACGCCGACCGCCTCCACCGTTCCCGAGACGTCCCAGCCCAGGACGAAGGGCGGCTCGCCCAGGAACCCGCCCGTGGCGCGGTGCTTCCAGTCGGTCGGGTTGACGCCGGCGGCGCGCACCCGGACCAGGACCTCGTTCGGGCGGGGTGCGGGTCGCTCCACCTCTGCTTGCTTCAGTACCTCGGGACCGCCGAGGACGTCCTGGCCGATGACGCGCATGGTGTTCACGGTGCGCGGGGTGTTCTCAGTGCTCATGCTGAACAGCCTGCCCGGCCGGCCCCGGCCGCGAAATGGCATGATTGCCAACATCCGATAGAATCATGCCATGCCCCTCGCAGACCAGCACCGTGTCGTCGTCCTCGCCCTCGACGGCGTCTACCCGTTCGAGCTCGGCATCCCGAGCCGGATCTTCGGCGCCGCCGACGGCCACTACGAGATCCTGACCTGCACGGTCGACGGCCTCCCGGTGCGCACGAACGCCGACTTCACGGTCGGCGTGGAACACGGCCCCGAGGCGCTGGCGACGGCCGACACGGTCGTGATCGCGCCGATCGCGACCGACCGGGTGACGTCGGAGCTGCCGGACGCGGTGGCCGAGGCCCTCGCCCGGATCCGCCCCGAGGCGCGCATCGTCTCCATCTGCACCGCCGCGTTCGTCCTGGCCGCGGCCGGACTGCTCGACGGCCGCCGGGCCACCACCCACTGGCAGGTGACCGAGCTCTTCCGCCGGATGCACCCGCAGGTCGAGCTCGACCCGGACGTGCTGTTCGTCGACGACGACCGCGTGCTGACCTCGGCCGGAGCCGCCTCGGGCGTCGACGTGTGCCTGCACATCGTCCGCAAGGACCACGGCAGCGAACTCGCCAACCAGGTGGCCCGCCGCTGTGTCGTGCCGCCCTTCCGGGACGGCGGTCAGGCGCAGTACATCGAGCAGCCCGTGCCGGAGGCCGGCGCGGCCGGCACGGCCGCCACCCGGTCCTGGGCCCTGGAGCGGCTCGACCAGCCCCTCGCCCTCGCCGACCTCGCCGCGCACGCCCGGATGAGCCTGCGCACCTTCGCCCGCCGTTTCCACGACGAGGTGGGACTGAGCCCCGGCCGCTGGCTGATCCAGCAGCGCGTCGCGCACGCCCGGCGGCTGCTGGAGGCCAGCGACCTCTCCGTGGACCAGATCGCCGCTCGCGTCGGCTTCGCCACCGGCGCCTCCCTGCGCCAGCATCTGCACACCGCGATCGGCGTCTCCCCGCAGGCCTACCGCAGAACCTTCCAGACGGCCCGCTGAGCGTTCGGCGCGGCGGCCGGGCGGATCCGCGCGACGGGCCGAGGGCGGTGACCGTCACCGCACGGCCCCGCCGTCGTCACTGACACGGGCTCCCCCCGCGACGGGGGCCGGCGTCCCGCGTGCGCCGCCTCGGGGGTGGATGCGGCGTCCCGCCCCGCAGGCGACGGCCGCTCAGCGGCTCGCGTGCAGCGCGACCAGCAACTGCCATACCTGGTCGGCGATCTGGCCGGGCGTGCCGTCCAGGTCGCCGTGCAGCCAGTCGGCCAGCACGCCGGCGAAGGTCGCGGCGACGGCCGAGGCGACCAGGGGCGCGTCCGCCGCGCCCGCCCGCTCCCGTTCCCGCAGGCTGTAGGCCCGCAGGTCCCGGTGGAGCACCCGGCCGAGCGGCCCGCCGCCGCCCGGCGCCAGCAAGGTGCGGTACAGGGCGGCGTGCGGGGTCAGCGAGCCGAAGAACTCCGCCAGCGCGGCCGGCGCCCGCACCGGGTCCGGCCGTCCGCGCCAGGCGTGCAGCGCCTCCACGGCCTCGCGCACGACGTCCGCGCAGGCGTCGACGGCGAGAGCCTCCAGGTCGGGGTAGTGCACATAGAACGTGGCCCTTCCGACGCCCGCCCGGCGCACCAGCGCGGCCACCCCGACCTCCTCCAGCGGCCGTTCGGCGCATTCCTGGAGCAGTGCGGTCCGCAGCCTGGCCCGGGTGCGGGCCGCCCGTGGGTCCTCGGCCTGGCCGCGGGTCACTGCGCGATCAGGACGGCGGCCAGGGCGAGCGCGCCCGGCAGGGCCTGTGCGACGAGGATCCGCCGGTTCGCGGTCACCGCGCCGTACACCCCCGCGACGATCACGCACGACAGGAAGAAGACCTGCGCCCTGAACCCGGTCGGATCGGCCGCGACCAGCCCCCACACCAGCCCCGCCGCCAAAAAGCCGTTGTACAGCCCCTGGTTGGCCGCCAGCGGAGCGGTCCGCTCGGCCAACTCGGCGTCGAAGCCGTGGAAGGACATCCCCGGCGGCTTGCGCCACAGGAACATCTCCATCACCAGGATGTAGAGGTGCAGCGCCGCCACCAGCGCGACCAGCACGTTCGCCAGGATGTCCATGATCTCCCTCGACTCTGTTTCTCAGACAGGTGTCCACTATAGCGGGACGCCTGTCCAGGAAATCCGGCCGGTCGTCCATGACAGCCGTCGCTGTACGCCGCATGACCCGCCCGCGGCCGGGGGATTCGTCGGCAGGCGGGACGGAAACGGGGGTATCCGCAAGGTCCGGGGACGGGACTCGCCCGCCCCGGCCCGGACCTCGCGGAGGAGACGACGACATGGCAGTGGTGAAAGCGGGCGTCGTGGTGCTCGACTGTGCCGAGCCCGAGAAGCTCGCCGAGTTCTACAAGGGGCTGCTCGACGCCGAGCAGACCGACGCGAGCGCCAACCGCGTCGAGATCAGGGGGGCCGACGGCATCCGGCTGGCCTTCCGGCGCGACGTCAACGCGACCCCGCCGAGCTGGCCCCGACCCGAGAACTCCCTCCAGGCCCACCTGGACTTCATCGTCGACGACCTCGACGACGTGGAGCGCAAGGTCGTCAGCCTGGGCGGCCGCCCGCTGGAGACCAAGGGCGCTCCGGGCCCGCACGAGGAACGCGGGTACGCCGACCCGGCCGGCCACTCCTTCACCCTGCGCCTGGAACCTTCCACCGCGCCCAAACAGGGCTGAGCCGAGCACCGTGTCCTGGCCGACGTCCGGTCCGGACAGCCCGCCGGCCCGGGGC
>NZ_JBHVYK010000134.1:0-14781 GCF_042880855.1 Streptomyces sp. NPDC058291 | reverse complement strand
CCTCCACGGGCCAGGACGACAACGCCTGGGACGGCGGAGGCAAGGAGGACGGCGGAGGCAAGGAGGACGGCGGCGGCTGGAGCGGTGAGCACGACAAGCCCAGCGGCGGCATGCACACCGGCGGCGGCGCCCTCGCCGGCCCCTCCCTCACCGCCGGCGGCCTCGGCATCCTCGCCGTCGCCGGCACCGGCCTCTACGCCCTGCGCCGCAAGAAGACGGCGGGGGGTGTGGCCTGAGCATGCCTGACGCGATAGCAGCCGCGGCCGCCACGCACCCCCCGCGTGGCGGTCCGGCGGGCTTCCCGTCACCCCGCCGCCCGCTCACCCGCGCGTGCCGCCACCGGCACGGATCGCCGGGCGAGGCCCCCGCTGCCACTGTCGGCGCCCCCGCCGCCCCCGTACACTGACAAATCGTAGATGTGTGCATGCAGTTCATCGGGGGGAGCCGCCATGTCGGGGGACCAGTACGGCAGATACGACCACACCATCCAGGTCCCGCCGATGCCGACGGCGCCGCCGCCGGCCCCGGCGGACGGAGTACGGGCCGTCGCGGTCGCCGTGCTCAACCTCAGCGGGCTGGGCCTGGGCTACGCCCTGGTGCGCCGCTGGGCTCTCATGGCGCTGTGCTGGATCGCCACCGCCGCCCTGCTCTTCGCGGCGCTGCCGGCCGACCCGGACGGCGTCCCGGCTGTCGCACTCGTCCTGTACGTCGCCTTCCTCGTCGCGGTGGCGGCGCACGGCGCGCGCGTGGGCCTGCGCACGCCGCTCGCCGGGCTTCGCCGCGCGCCGCTCGCGCTCGCGCTAGGGCTGCTCCTGCTGGCGGCCCCGGCCGGCGGCGTCGTGCTGTACGACGACGCGCGGGACGAGGCGACGCAGCAGATGCTCCTCGACCGGCTCGACGAGGCCGACCGCATGGTGGAGGCCGCGGCCGGAAAACCCTTCGGCACGGCTCAGGCCGACTACACCAAGGCCCTGTCCGTCTACTCCGACCTGCGGACGGACCACCCCGGATCGCGGGCGGCCGAGCGGGTGCCGGCACGGTTGAAGACGTTCTACACGACGGTCGGCGCGCCGTTCGCGCGGGGCGACTACTGCGCGGCGACGGCGCCCCTGAAGTACCTGCGCACGATCCCCGAGGGCATGCCGGAGACGGACCTCGGGGACCTGAAGACGTGGCCTGACGACCGGCTGGCGACCTCGCTGTACGCGTGCGCGTCGGCGGCCCTCACCGCCGGCGAGGCAACCTGGACGTCGCAGTTCGGGGAGTTGCTGACCGCGTTCCCCGACTCCGAGCAGGCCGGGAAGGTCGAGCCGGCCGTGGCCGCCGCCGTCCTCCGCACGGAGAAGGAGCTCGGCGGGGCCGAGCCCTGCACCGCGGTCCAGCGGCTGCGCACGCTGGGGACCCAGATAGACGGTCTGACGGCCGCGCGCGCGGCCGTCGGCGACGCCCTCGACAAGGACTCCCGGCGGGCCGCGGGCAGCGCCGACGCGGGCGCGTACACCTGCGGTGTGGACCAGTACCGGGACGGCGACTTCGACGCGGCGCAGACGACCCTGACGGACTACGCGTCCGCCCACAAGAGCGACAAGAACGCGGCCCGCGCGAGGAAGATCGCGATAGCCGCGGAGATCGCCCGGACCGTGCCCGCCGCCGGCAAGACCCTGCCGACCACCCGTTCCGGCGGCAGCATCTCGGTGACGGTGCAGAACGACAGCCCCGACGAGATCACCGTCCTGTACACGGGCCCGGTCACCGGGAGTTTCACTCTCAAGGCCTGCGGCAGTTGCAAGGCGTACTCCTTCGCCGACACCGTCAATCCGAGTTTCAAACCGTGCGACAACAGCGGCAAGAACTATCCGGAACGCACCATCAGCCTGCCGGTCGGCACGACGTACTTCCTGCACAAGCCGATGGGCGACAGTACGGCCACCCCCGCCTCGGACACGGCGAAGCTGCAGTCCGGCTATGTCTACACGGAATGCGCGTACACGACGCAGCGCCTGGGGTCGGGCCTGTGAACAAGGGATGAAATAGCGGGGAATTCCGGCTGCTGAATATTCGTCAGCCCGCCAATGCGTTACCTGGGGGCCCTGTATGACAGGTGATAAGGTGCGCCGGAATTCTCTTGCGCAGCGCCCCACACGAAAGCCTTGAGACCAACGGAATGAACGACACGATGGCGGATGCCCCTCTCGAACCCTTCGTCCCGGGCGGCAGCCGCCGGCACCGCAGATCGGGGCAGAGCGGCACCGGACTGCGGCGGGCGATCGTGCTCGCCCTCGCCGTCCCGCTCACCTCGGCGGCTCTGACCGCCCCCTCGGCGTTCGCCGCGGGGAAGGGCGTCGGGACGACGGCCAAGGACACCGCACCGGGTCAGGGCCCCGGCGCCGACGACCGGCAGATGGTCACGAACCTGGAAACCCGGGTGCTGGATCGGCGGCTGGGCTCCCACGTCAGCGGCGTGGTCCTCGACTCCGCGTCCGACCGGCCCCTGTGGGACCACAACGGCGCGACCGCGCTGATGCCGGCCTCCAACACCAAGCTCGCCACCGCGACGGCCGCCCTGACCGTGCTGGGCCCGGACCACCGGTTCACCACGAAGGTCGTCTACGACGGCGGCACGCTCACCCTCGTCGGGGGCGGGGACCGGACGCTGACCGGCGCCGACCTCGCCGAACTGGCGAGCACCGCGGTCGCGGGCCTCAAGGCGGCGGGCCTGACGTCGGTGAAGGTCGCCGTGGACGACAGCCTGTTCCCCGAGCCGACCCTGGCCAACGGCTGGAACACCGGCTACTACCCCGACTCCGTCGCCCCGGTGCGCGCGCTCGTCGTGGACGGGCGTCACGTCCAGGACACCTCAGTCGACGCCGGGCAGCTCTTCGCCCAGCGGCTCACCGCGGCCGGGATCGCCGTCGACGGGGCCGTCACCCGCGCCACGGCGAGCCCCGGCGACGTTCCCGTGGCACAGCACAGGTCCGCCGCGCTGTCGGAGATCGTCCGGAAGATGACCAAGGTCAGCGACAACGACATCGCCGAGACCCTGCTGCGCGCGACCGCGCTGGGCGCGGGGCGCCCGGCCACCTTCGAGGGCGGCACGGAGGTCGTGCGCCAGGTGCTGACCGAGCGGTACGGCGTGTCCCTCGACCACTTCGAGATCTACGACGGCAGCGGGCTCTCGCGCGCGAACCGCATCCCGGCCGCCACGCTCGCGGAGCTCCTCGAACTGCTGACGGAGCCCCGCTACGCCGGCACCCTGGGCTCCATCCTCGACGGGCTGCCCGTCGCCGGCGAGGCGGGCAGCACCCTCGGCCCCGAGTGGGGCCGGTTCGACGACGCGAACTCCAAGTGCGCCGTCGGCAAGGTGCGCGCGAAGACCGGCACCCTCACCGGGGCCATCGCCCTCAGCGGTCTGACGCAGGGCAAGGACGGCAGGTGGAAGGTCTTCTCGTTCGTGGAGAACGGCTCCACGGCCGACCCGAACGCCATCAAGGACGCGATGGACGGTCTCGCGGCGACCGTCAACGGCTGCTGGGCCTAGGACGCACGGCGGACAGCAGGCGTCAGGCGTCAGGCGTCAGGCGTCAGGGGCACGGGAACGGACGGGAACGGACGGGAACGGGCCGGCTCCGGTGGAGCCGGCCCGTTCCGCGTGCCCACCGGCCTGAGGACGTCGAGACCATCCGCCGCATCGCCCGGCCCCCGCTTCTCGCGGCGTTCGGCGCGCCCGGGGCGCCGGCCGGGCCCCGCCGCGGGTGCTGGTCCTGACCCCCACGGGCGACCAGGGCTGCGCCTACGCCGCCCCGCGCGCGGGCGGATTCCTGCCGCAGGACGCCACCTCCGACGAACTGACCCGGCCCTGCGGGCCGTGGCGGCCGGAGACGCCGCCCTCACCCCCGAGCTGACCCGCGCGCTCATCGACACCGTCCGCCGGGAACGCGCTCCGCGGGCAGGCGAGGGGGCGATCGGGCCCGGCGCCTTCAGCCAGCGCGAACGCGACGTCCTGGTGGCCGTCGCCTCCGGCTGGTCCAACGCCGAGATCGGCGCACGCCTGTCCATCGCCCCGACCAAGACCCACGTCAGCCACATCCTGACCAAGATCGGCGCACGCGCGCGGGTGCAGGCGGTCGTCTTCGCCTACGAGTACGGCCTGGTGCACCCGGCGGCCTGAAAGACAGGCGGCCTGGTGCATCCGGCGGCCTGAAAGACAGGTCCTAGTCGCGAGCGCGCTGGTACACGCGGGCGAGCAGCAGGTTCGGGTCCTTCCGGGTGAAGTAGGCCGCGCTCGGGATGTAGGCGGTCCGGCCGCGTACCGCCACGGAGGTGGGGTTGGACAGCCCGTCCTTCGGCGTGAGGACGACGCGGTGGGCGCCGTCCGGACGGACCAGCGCGATCTCGCTCCCGCCGGTCAGGGCGGCGAGGGCCGTGTCCTTGTTGCGCTCGACGAACCCGAAGTCGTCGATCGCGTAGAGCCGGGTCGCCCGGGTCTCGATCGGGCCGGCGAAGCCGTTCTCGCGTACGCGGATGCGCAGCAGCGTCCCGGCGTTGGTGTTGGACACCCACACCGCGTCGCGGTGGAACCGCAGGCCGTTGACTCCGACCCGGGCCGCGGGGGGTGCGTTGCGGGGCTCCAGCGCGGCGCCCGTGGCCCACGCCGTGGGTGCGCCGCCGTGGCACGGAACGCGCCAGACGGTGCCCAGGACCGAGTCTGCGGCGTAGAGCACGCCCCGGCGCTCGTCGAGGGCGAGGCCGTTGGGGAACCCGGTCGGCGGCAGTGCGGCGATCTGCCGCGGTGCGCTGCCGTCGGGGGCGATGCGCCAGATCCCGGTCCGGGCCGTGCCGGTGGCATAGGTGACGTAGAGAGTGCCGTTCTCCGCGCGGGCGATGCCGAGCACCACGGCCCTGCCGACGACCGGGGTCTTCGGGTCGGCGACGGCCGGCAGGGTGGCCAGGATCCGCGTCCGGCCCTGCCGGGTGACGTTGACGACCTGCCGTGCGGTGGAGAGCGTCAGGTCGGCGGAGCCGTCGGGTTCGAGGGCGATGTTCTCCGGTGACTCCCCCCGGGCGAAGTCGAAGTGGGCGACGACACGTGGTTCGGAGACGGCCGGCTCGCCGCCCGTGGCGGGAGCCGTGGCGAGCAGGCCGAGGGAGAGGGCGGCGGCGGTGACGACCGCCGGACGGGGGACTCGGGGCATGGGGGCCTTCCTTGCGGGGAAGTCGGAAACGCCGCTGAGCGGCGGCCAGACGACCATCGCGTCGGGCAAGGGGCCGCTGCCGCCGTCGCGGCCGGGGAGTCGCCCGCGTGGCCCAGGGCATGGAGCCGCCTGCCGCTCACGCGAGTGACGCGCATGCAGCAGACTGTGCCCTGCAGACCGACACTCATCCAGAAGGAAGCACAGCGTGATCATCTTCGGCACCAAGGGATACCTCTACCAGCTGGCGATACTGACGCTGGTGTGCGGCCGTTGCGGCAACCCCGCGGCGCACACCCTCAGGAAGCGGGTCACGAAGTTCACGCTGTTCTTCGTGCCGCTGTTCCCGATCTCGACGAAGTACGCCACGCAGTGCACCTTCTGCGGCGCGGAGCAGAAGGTGACCAAGGAGCAGGCGGACCAGCTGCTCGCGCAGGGCGCGGGCGCCGGCCAGCCCTACGGGCAGCCGCAGCAGCAGCCGTACCAGCACTGACCGTCGGCGCCCCTCACCGGGTCAGCCCGGCCCGGTCGCAGGCGGCCCGCAGCTCAGGGGTGCAGATGCGGGCGACGGTGTAGACGCCGTTGTCGACCAGCACGGGTCCGATGTCCTCGGCCGTCACCGGGTGCGCCGTGAGCAGGACCGACGGGATGCGTGCGGTGGTGGGGCTGTCGGTGGTCGTGGTGGCGTCGCCGCCCGGACGCTCGCCCTTCCCCACGGCGACCGCCATGGCGGCCACGGCGGCGGCCTCCTCCTTGAACGGCTTGTACACCGTCATGTACTGCTCGCCCTTGACGATGCGCCGCACGGCGTCGAGGTCGGCGTCCTGGCCGGTGACGGGCGGGAGCTCCGTGACGCCGGCGCTCTTGAGGGCGGCCACGACGCCGGCCGCGATGGAGTCGTTGGCCGCGAGGACGCCGTCCATCCCGTCCGGGCCGAGGGCCGCGATGGCGGCGGACATGTTCGCGTGGGCGTTCTGCGTGCTCCAGTCGGCGGTGTCGTAGGACCTGGCGATCCTCACCCGGCCGGAGAGGGCGGACAGCGCGCCCTTCTTGTACCAGAGCGCGTTGGGACTGGCCGGGTCGCCGTTCATCATGACGACGTCGGCTTTCGGGGCCCGCCCCATGCCCTTGAGCAGCGCCTCGCCCTGGAGCCGGCCGATCCGCACGGCGTCGAAGCCGACGTACCCGGCGACCGGGCCCTCGGCCAGGCGGTCGTAGGCGATGATCTGGACGCCCGCGCGGTGCGCCTCCTGGACGGAGGAGCGGACCGCCCGGGTGTCGGCGGCGTCGAGGATGAGGACCTTGGCGCCCTTGGTGACCATCGAGACCAGTTGCTGCCGCTGTCTGGTCACGTCGTCCTCGGCGTTGGCGTACTCCAGCGTGCAGCCGGGGCACAGCTTCTTCACCTGGGCCTCGATCAGCGGCCGGTCCGAGTGCTCCCAGCGCGGGACGGTGCGGCTCGGCAGCAGCAGGCCGACGGTGAAGCCCTCCCGGGCCGGCTTCTGCCCCCCGCCGCAGGCGGCCAGGGGCATCGTCATCAGGGCCGCGGCGAGCACCGCGACGACATGCTGCCGGCGGATCATGACGTCACTCCCTCCGGCACGGCGATCTCGCTCCACACCTGTTTGCCGCCGGCCACCGGGACCGAGCCGGACGACTCCGACATGGCCTCGACGAGCAGCAGGCCGCGGCCGCCGGTCGACTCCCAGTCGACGATCACGGGTTTGGCGGGCGCGCGCGGCGAGGAGTCGCTCACGCAGACGCGCACCCGGTCGCCGCGCAGGATCAGGTCGAGCCGGACCGGTCCCTGGGTGTGCACGAGCGCGTTGGTGACGAGCTCGGAGACGACCAGCAGCACGGCGTCGGCCGCCTCCTGGACCTTCCAGCGGCGCAGGGTGCGCGCGGTGAAGCGGCGGGCGTGCATGACGGCGTCGGGCAGCCGCCACACCATCCAGCCGGCCCGGATCGGGCGGGTCTTCATGCCGTCGTAGCGCAGCAGGAGCAGCGCCACGTCGTCCTCGCGGCGGCCGGCGTCGCCGAGCAGCTTGTCGGCCATGGCGCCCGGGTCCGCGGGGTCGGCCGCGGCCAGCGCGGCGCGGGTGCGGCGCATGCCCTCGTCCAGGGGCAGGTCGGCGGCCTCCACCAGGCCGTCGGTGACCAGGGCGAGGACGGTGCCGGGGGCCAGTTCCAGGGCCGTCATGGGGAAGTCCGCCTCGGCGAGGATGCCCAGCGGGGGCCCGCCCGTGACGTCGACCTCCTCGGTGACGCCGTCGGGGCGGCGGACCAGCGGGGCGAGGTGGCCGGCCCGGACGAAGAGGGTGTTGCCCTCCTCCATGTCGAGCTCGGCGTAACAGCAGGTGGCGAAGAGATCGGTCTCCATGGCCACGAGGAGCCGGTTGGCGTGCGAGACGACGACGTCGGGCGGGTGGCCCTCCATGGCGTAGGCCCGCACGGCGGTGCGCATCTGGCCCATGATCGTCGCGGCGCCGGCGCTGTGTCCCTGGACGTCGCCGATGACCAGCGCCACCCGGTCCTGGGAGAGGGCGATGACGTCGTACCAGTCGCCGCCCACCTGCAGACCGCGCTTGGCGGGCAGATAGCGGGCGACGGCGGTCCCGCCGGGCAGTTCGGGCAGCCGCCGGGGCAGCAGGCTGCGCTGGAGCATCGTCGCGAGTTCCTGCTCGGCGTCGTGGGCGTGGGCCCGTTTGAGGGCCTGGCCCACGAGGGCCGCGGTGGCGGTGAGCAGGGAGCGTTCCTCGGGGACGAACTCGTGGGGGCGCTCCCAGCCGACCAGGCACACGCCGGCCACCTGGCCCTTGGCGGGCAGCGGCAGCACGGCCAGTCCGCCGTCGCCGACGCCGGTCAGTCCGGGTTCGAGTTCGGTGCCCGCCGGCCACAGGTCCATGCGGCCGTCGCTGAGGGCCGCCTTCAGGGTGGGCAGGGCCCGCAGCGGCGCGTCGGGCCATTCCGTGCGCCACTCCGAGCGCCACACCTCGGGCCAGGCGGTGGGCTGCGGCGGGTCGAGGACGGTGACCAGGAGCCGGTCGTCCTGCAGCGCGGCGAGGGCGACCCGGTCGGCCGCCAGCGGTTCGCGCAGCGCGGCGACCACGACGCGGCCGACGTCGCGGACGGTCGCGGCGTCGTCGAGGGCGGCGGTCAGCCACTGGATGCGGGCGACGTCGTCGGTGCCGCGGCGCAGCACGGGGGTGGCCGTCACCACGCCCAGCACCTCGTCGCGTCCGTCGGGGCCGCCCGCCTCCGCGCGGCAGCTCAGGCTCAGCCAGCGCATCTCGCCGGTGGGGCCGCGGACCCGGAACTCCAGGTCCCGTCGTACGGAGGCCTCGGCGGACGGCTCCAGGACCGACATCAGGGCGTGCATGTCCTCGGGGAGGGCGTGGGCGAGGAGGGTGTCGGCCTTGCCGTCGAAGTCCTGCGGGCTGATGCCGACCAGGTCCAGGAGGGTCTCGTCGGCCTCGATCAGGCCGGTGTCCGGGAAGACCACGAAGGAGCCGACGCGCAGGCTGCGCAGGGCGGGCGCGAGCAGGG
Organism: Streptomyces sp. NPDC058291; assembly: GCF_042880855.1. Classification (NCBI taxonomy): domain Bacteria; kingdom Bacillati; phylum Actinomycetota; class Actinomycetes; order Kitasatosporales; family Streptomycetaceae; genus Streptomyces; species Streptomyces sp. NPDC058291. The sequence goes on along the minus strand of NZ_JBHVYK010000134.1, from coordinate 6,046 downwards.
GGGTCGGCGCGGTCGCGCCCGCCGCCGGACGCAGGAGCGCGGCGAGCGCGTCGGCGTAGCGTTCGAGGAACCGGCGTTGCTCGACGTCGAAGCCGTCCGCCGAGGCGCCCTCGACGACCAGGCAGCCCAGCCGTCTGCCGTCCGCGTCCAGGGGCAGCGCGCCGAGCGGGGTGTCGGCGGTGAGCCAGAGGGGGCGGTCGGTGCGGTAGGCGCGCGCGGCGGGCGAGTCCCCCGACAGCTCCAGGCGGTCCGGCGGCCCGGACCCGTCGGGAGAGTCCGTGGACGTGTCCACGAGCCGGAGCTCCCGGTCGCCGGCGCCGGGTGCGTAGACCGCTGCCTGTGCCGCTCCGGCGAAGGTCAGGACCCGGTCGAGGCATCTGCGCACCGTACCTCCCGTCCTGTCGCAGGTCCCGACAGGTTGAGATCGGGGCACCCACCCACCAGAATCGCATATACGGACCAACCGAACATATCCACCTCATTGTCGTCTACGGCAGGTATCGCTCATGAAGGCCTGCATACGGGACGCCGCCGCCGTCGCGACGGCCGTCTGCACCGCCGTCGTACTGGCGGCCTGCGGTACGGACGCCGACGGCGACCCCGGCGCGGAGGGCGGACCGCGCATCGGTCTGCTGCTGCCGGACAACACCACGGCGCGCTGGGAGACCCAGGACCGGCCCCTGCTGGAGAAGCGGATCCGGGAGCTGTGCCGGACCTGCACGGTCGAGCACGCCAACGCCAAGGGCGATGTGGCCCTGCAGCAGGAACAGATGGACGCGATGATCACCAGGGGCGTGGACGCCGTCGTGCTCGTCGCCGTGGACGCCCGCTCGCTGGCGCCCACGGTCGCCGAGGCCCACGAGGCCGGCATCCCCGTCATCGCCTACGACCGTCTCGCCGAGGGCCCGATCTCGGGTTACGTCTCCTTCGACGGCATGGAGGTCGGCAGGCTCCAGGGGCGCGCGCTGCTGAAGGCGATGGGCGACAAGGTGCCCGGCGCCCAGATCGTGATGATGAACGGCGATCCCGGCGACCCCAACGCGGTTGCGTTCCGACGCGGTGCGCTGTCCGTGCTCGACGGGAAGGTGAAGATCGGCAAGGCCTACGACACCCCGCAGTGGCGGCCGGAGACCGCCCACATGAACATGTCCGGCGCGCTCGCGGCCCTGGGCGACGACGCCGTCGACGGCGTCTACGCGGCCAACGACGGCCTCGCCGACGGAAGCATCTCCGCCCTCAAGGCGAACAAGGTCGACCCGCTGCCGCCGGTCACCGGGCAGGACGCCGAGCTGTCGGCGCTGCGGCGCATCGTCGGCGGCGACCAGTACATGACCGTGTTCAAGCCGTTCGGGCCCGAGGCGGCGGCGGGCGGCGCGATGGCCGTGGCGGCGGCGCGCGGGCAGAGCCTGGGCCCGGTGGCCACCGGCGAGGTGCCGACGCGCGGCGGGCAGGCGGTCGCCTCCGTGCTGCTCGCCCCGGTGTCCGTGACGGCCGACAACATCGGGGACACGGTCGTCAAGGACGGTCTGCACACGGTCGGACAGATCTGCATCCCCCGGCTGCGGGCCGCCTGCGCGAGGGCCGGACTGACCTGATCCGCGGACCGAGGAGTTGGTTTCCGTGCCGGATCCCCCCTTGCTGGCACTGCGCGGGGTGTGCAAGCGCTTCGGCGTCGTCGAGGTCCTCACGGACATCGAGCTGGAGATCCACTCCGGGCAGGTCGTCGCTCTCCTGGGGGACAACGGGGCCGGCAAGTCCACCCTGGTCAAGGCGATCTCCGGGGTCGCCCCGGCCGAGAAGGGCGTCATCGAGTGGCAGGGCCGGCCGGTGCACATCCGGCGGCCGCACGACGCCCGGGACCTCGGCATCGCCACCGTCTACCAGGACCTCGCGCTCTGCGGGAACCTCGACGTCGTCGGCAACCTGTTCCTGGGCCGGGAGATCCGCCGGTTCGGGTTCCTGGACGAGGTGGAGATGGAGCGCCGCACCAGGCAGTTGCTGGAACGGCTGACCCGGGGACTGCCCGATCTGCGCGGTCCCGTCGTGGCGCTCTCCAGCGGCCAGCGGCAGACGGTCGCCATCGCCCGCTCGCTTCTGGGCGACCCCCGGGTGCTCCTCCTGGACGAACCGACGGCCGCGCTGGGCTTCGAGCAGACCACGGAGGTCCTGGACCTGGTAGACCAGTTGCGGGACCGCGGTCTCGGCGTCCTGCTCATCAGCCACAACATGGGTGACGTGAAGGCTCTCGCAGACCGCGCCGCGGTCCTGCGGCTGGGTCGCAACAACGGCTTCTTCGACGTGAACACCGCGTCCCAGGAGCAGATCGTCTCGTCCATCACCGGCGCCACGGAGAACGTGCCCCGCCGGCCGGCCGCCCGGGAGGCGGGGTGGTGAAGAGCATGCGGACCGTCGCCCAGGGCGCGCGGGGCGCGGTCGCGGTCGTCCGGCGCAAGCTGAGCGCCGGCGAGCTGGGGTCGCTTCCCGTCGTCCTCGTCCTGGCCGTCGTCTGGATCATCTTCCAGTCCCTCAACCAGAACTTCCTCTCACCTCGGAACCTGTCCAACCTGAGCGTGGACATCGTGGGGACGGGGCTGATCGCGGTCGGCATCGTCTTCGTGCTGCTGCTGGGGCAGCTCGACCTGTCCGTGGGATCGATCAGTGGTCTGGCGGCGGCCGTCTTCGCCGTGCTGAACGTGAACAACGGGGTGCCGGAGTGGCTCGCGCTGGTCGTCGCGGTGCTCGTGGGCACGGTGGCGGGGACCGTCCAGGGCTACTCCGTCGCCAGGACCCGGGTGCCGGCGTTCGTGGTCACGCTGGCCGGGCTGCTCACCTGGAACGGTCTGATGCTGGCGGTGCTCGGGGACAGCGGCACCGTCAATCTCGACGAGGACGGCCTGGTCGCCCGGCTGACCAGCTACTACTTCACCCATGATGCCGTGGCCTACGGTCTGGCGGCGGTCGCCGCCGGCGCGGTCTTCCTCGTCTCCGACCGGGACCGGCGCCGCCGCAGGGCCCTCGGCATGCCGCACCGCTCGCTGCGCGGCATCCTGGTGCGCACCGCAGGGCTCGCGGTGCTCGCGTTCACCGTCGCCTACCTGCTCAACCGGTTCCAGGGGCTGCCGCTGGCCCTGCTGATCTTCCTGGTGCTGGTCGCGGGCCTCGACGTCGTGCTCCGCCGCACGCACCACGGACGGCAGGTCTACGCGCTCGGCGGCAGCATCGAGGCGTCGCGGCGCGCCAGCATCGACGTGACGTGGGTGCAGACGGCGGTGCTCGCGACGTCGGGCACGATGGCCGCGATCGGCGGGCTGTTCCTGGCCTCGCGGATCACCTCGGTGAGCCAGACCTCGGGGTCGGGCGTCCTGCTGGTCAACGCCATCGCGGCGGCCGTCATCGGCGGCACCAGTCTGTTCGGCGGGCGCGGCACGACCTGGTCGGCGGTGCTCGGCATGCTCGTCATCCAGTCGATCGCCTCGGGCATGGCGATCACGGACACTCCCCCGGCCGTCCAGTTCGTGATCACGGGCGGGGTGCTGTTCGCCGCCGTGGTCGTCGACTCGCTGTCGCGGCGCTCCCATGAGGCGCACGGACGGGCCTGAGGGGACGGGCCTCGCAGGAGGGGTCTCGGGGGACGGGTATCGGGGGACGGGCCTGAGAGGCCGGGTCTCGGGGGACGGGCCTGAGAGGCCGGTGCGACTTTGTGCGGACATGTGTCGCCGTTCCCCTGTGCGCGGAGACCGTCGGGTCTACTGTGGTGCCGTTCCGAGTTCGGTGAAAGTTGCACCATTTTTGAACGCATCGCCGTCGTCGCGCCGTAGTGAGGGACGACGGCGCGTCACGCGCCGGACCTGCCCGGCGTTGCAGGCGTACCAGGGTTGCAAGCGTTTCAGGCGTTTCAGGCGTACCAGGGCGATAGGACTACCTTGCCGAACCACTCACCCGCAGCGGAGGGACGAAGAAGGTCCCTCACCAGCAACTGGCCGGTCGGCCGACGGCTGCGGGCCGTCCTGCTGATCCCGGTGCTCGTCGCCCTCGTGCTCGGGGGCGTGCGGGTGAAACGCTCGGTGGACACCTGGCAGGACGCCGACGACGCGGTCCGGGTGGCCGAACTCGTCCAGGCGGCGAACGCCTACGCCAGCGACGCGATCAACGAACGCGACGTGTCGGTCATCCCGCTGCTCGCGCGGAAGAAGACCACGGACGCCGTCGTGCGGGCCCGCAACGTCACCGACGCGGACGCCGCCGCCTTCGACCGTGCGGTCGCCCGGATGCCGCAGACCAGCGGCCTGCTGCGGCGCGTGCAGCTGGTGCGCGCCGGCGAGAAGCAGCTGGCCGCCGTGCGGGCGGACGCGTTCACCTCCCGGATGTCCGGCGTGCAGACGGAGGAGAGCTACCACACGGTCCAGCACCCTTTGATGGAGCTCTCCAACGAGCTGGGCTTCGGCAGCAGCAATCAGGCCAGCTTCGGCCGCACGCTCTATGCCGCGTCCCTGACCCAGGCGGCCGAGTCGCTGATCCGGTCCATCGGCACCCACCTGCTGGTGGAGGACCGCGACGGCCTCGCGGCGGGCGAACTGGAGTCGCAGCTCGGCTCCTTCCGCTCGTACGCCTATCTCGAACAGGTGGGGCTCCAGGAGTTCGCCGGCGCCGGGACCGGCGAGGACACGGCGCGGCTGACCAAGGCGCTGGCCGCCGCCGAGGCCCTGGGCGAGCAGCAGAACGCCACCGCCGCCGCGCAGGCGAAGGCGGCGGGACGCCCGTACGTGAAGCCGCCGCGCATGGACGAGATGATCAGCGCGATCGCCACCGGGAAGCCGGCCGCCGAGCTCGCCGCGCGGGGCATCACCCCCGAGTCGTTCTTCGCCGCCTCCACCCTGGGCTTCGACGCCTACCGGAGCATCCAGGTGAACCTCACGGACGCCGCGCTGGCCGGGGCCCAGGACATCGCCGACGACGCGCGACGCGACGCGATCACCAACGCCGCGCTCGTGCTCGCCGCGGTGCTCGCCGCCTTCCTCCTCGCCTCCTGGGTCGCACGCACCATGAGCACCGGCATGCGCCGGCTGAGCGCCTCCGCCATCGACATCGCCGGAAAGCGCCTGCCGAGTCTGATCGAGCAGATGTCGCAGCCCGGCGCCGACCCGGTCGACACCCGGGTGACGCCGATCCCGATCGACACCACCGACGAGATCGGCGAGGTCGCGCGGGCCTTCGACCACGTCCACCGCGAGGCCGTCCGGCTGGCCGCCGAGCAAGCCCTGCTGCGCGGCAACATCAACGCGATCTTCACCAACCTCTCCCGTCGCAGTCAGTCCCTGATAGAGCGTCAACTCACGCTGATCACCAGCCTGGAGGACAACGAGACCGACCCCGAGCAGTTGGAGAACCTCTTCCGGCTGGACCATCTGGCCACGCGCGTGCGCCGCAACGGCGAGAACCTCCTGGTGCTCGGCGGCGAGGAGCCCACACAGCAGTGGGACCGGCCGCTGCCGCTGGTCGACGTCGTCCGGGCGGCCTCGGCGGAGGTGGAGCAGTACGAGCGCATCCGGTTCTCCGGCCTGCCGGAGGTCGAGATCCAGGGCAGCGCCGTGTCCGACCTCGTGCATCTGCTGGCGGAACTGCTGGAGAACGCCACGGTGTTCTCGTCCCCGCGGTCCGAGGTGCGGGTGACCGCCGTACGGCTCCCCGACGGCCGGGTCATGGTCGAGATCCACGACGAGGGCATCGGCCTGGCGGCGGACGACTTCGCGACGATCAACCACAAGCTCGCCAACCCGCCGACCGTCGACGCCGGCATCTCCCAGCAGATGGGGCTGTTCGTGGTCGGCAGGCTCGCCGAACGGCACGGCATCCGCGTGCAGTTGCGTCCCTCGGGCGAGCAGTCGGGGACGACGTCCCTGGTCATGCTGCCCGACTCGATCACCCCCCGCTCCCCGGACGCCCGGCCCGACTCCGAAACCCTGACCCTGGCCAAGGTCAGAAACGTTGCGCAGTCCCGCCTCGCGGACGTCATGGCCTCCTTCCGCGGCGGTCCGGACTCCGGCGA
>NZ_JBHVYK010000133.1:0-15318 GCF_042880855.1 Streptomyces sp. NPDC058291 | reverse complement strand
CAATACGACCTAAGAAGAACAGCAGAACGCGGAGGTGGCAGAAAAAGTAAAATAACGGCCACCTGCGAGGGTACGTTTCTGCTCAGCCGCGAAGCGGCTAGTTCTCCTCGTGGGAGACCGCGCGACGCGCGTCCGCGTCCAGGACGCCCCAGCTGATCAGCTGCTCGGTCAGGACCGAGGGCGACTGGTCGTAGATGACGGCCAGGGTGCGCAGGTCGTCCTGGCGGATCGACAGCACCTTGCCGTTGTAGTCACCGCGCTGCGACTGGATCGTGGCCGCGTAGCGCTGCAGCGGGCCGGCCTTCTCGACCGGCACGTGGGCCAGTCGCTCCAGGTCGAGGACCAGCTTCGGCGGGGGCTCGGCCGCCCCGCCCGGGGTGGTGCCCGGCAGCAGTTCCTGCACGGGAACGCCGTAGAAATCCGCCAGTTCGGCAAGGCGCTGCACGGTCACGGCGCGGTCGCCGCGCTCGTACGAACCGACCACGACCGCCTTCCAGCGTCCCTGGGACTTCTCCTCGACACCGTGGAGGGAAAGGCCCTGCTGGGTGCGGATCGCGCGGAGCTTGGCCCCGAGCTGTTTGGCGTATTCGCTGGACATATAGCTCCCCGGCACTGGGTCGACGCGGCACGAGCCGCGTGCTGGTAACTCACTGTGAGGTTACGCAGCGTGATTCTTCTGCGTCAAGCCGAATGGTCCACACCGACTCTTCCGTGGTAGTGGCGGCGCGTTAGGCCAAGGGGGTGATCGGGTCGTCGCCCCGACCTGCTACCGTGGATGGCGCAAATCCGACGTCCTTTAAGGTCCGTCCCGTGAGGCGGAGAAGGAGGTCCGTTTCTTATGGACAAGCAGGACATCGAGCAGGATCCCCGGCAGGCCGACGCGCGCCCCGTCCTCGAAGGCCCCGACATCGCGCGCGTGCTGACCCGCATCGCCCACGAGATCGTCGAACGCGCCAAGGGCGCCGACGACGTGGTGCTCCTCGGCATCCCGACGCGCGGGGTGTTCCTCGCCCAGCGGCTCGGCGCCAAGCTGGAGCAGATCACCGATCGCAAGATCCCCGTCGGCTCCCTCGACATCACCATGTACCGCGACGACCTGCGCATGCACCCGCCCCGCGCGCTGGCCCGCACCGAGATCCCCGGCGACGGCCTGGACGGCAGGCTGGTCGTCCTCGTCGACGACGTGCTCTTCTCCGGCCGCACCATCCGCGCCGCCCTCGACGCCCTGAACGACCTCGGGCGCCCGCGCGCGGTGCAGCTCGCGGTCCTGGTCGACCGCGGCCACCGCGAACTGCCCATCCGCGCCGACTACGTCGGCAAGAACCTCCCCACGTCGCTGCGGGAGACGGTCAAGGTCCAGCTCGCCGAGGAGGACGGTCGCGACACCGTGCTGCTCGGCGTGCAGCAGACCCAGTAGCAGCGGATCGCGTACGCCGTCGTCGTACGCCCCTTCGGCACGCCTCCGCCTGCCCGGAATCTCCCCGATACCTGAACTGCCTTACGGAGCCTGACAGATGCAGCGTCATCTCATCTCGGCCGCCGATCTCACCCGCGACGACGCCGTCCTGATCCTCGACACCGCGGAGGAGATGGCCCGGGTGGCCGACCGGCCCATCAAGAAGCTGCCGACCCTGCGCGGCCGCACGATCGTCAACCTCTTCTTCGAGGACTCCACCCGTACGCGCATCTCCTTCGAGGCCGCCGAGAAGCGCCTGTCCGCGGACGTCATCAACTTCTCCGCCAAGGGGTCGAGCGTGTCCAAGGGCGAGTCCCTGAAGGACACCGCCCAGACGCTGGAGGCCATGGGCGTCGACGCGGTCGTCATCCGGCACGGCGCCTCCGGCGCCCCCTACCGGCTGGCCACCTCCGGCTGGATCGACGCCGTCGTCGTCAACGCCGGCGACGGCACCCACCAGCACCCCACCCAGGCCCTCCTGGACGCCTTCACCATGCGCCGCCGGCTCGTCGGCCGGGACGCCGGGATCGGCCAGGACCTCGCCGGGAAGCGCATCACGATCGTCGGCGACGTCCTGCACAGCCGGGTCGCCCGCTCCAACGTCGACCTGCTGCACACCCTCGGCGCCGAGGTCACGCTGGTCGCCCCGCCGACCCTGGTGCCGGTCGGCATCGAGACCTGGCCGTGCGCGGTCTCCTACGACCTGGACAGCACGCTGCCCAAGTCCGACGCGGTGATGATGCTGCGCGTGCAGCGCGAACGGATGAACGCCGCGTTCTTCCCCACCGAGCGCGAGTACTCGCGGCGCTACGGACTCGACGGCGACCGGATGGCGCGGATGCCCGAGCACGCCATCGTGATGCACCCCGGCCCGATGGTGCGCGGGATGGAGATCACCGCCGAGGTCGCCGACTCCGAGCGCTGCACCGTCGTCGAACAGGTCGCCAACGGCGTCTCCATCCGGATGGCCGTCCTCTACCTGCTCCTGGGCGGCAACGAGCCCGCCGTCAGCCACGCCCGCACCACCGAGGAGAAGTAAGACCATGAGCAAGATCCTGATCCGTGGTGCGAAGGTGCTCGGCGGCGAGCCGCAGGACGTCCTGATCGACGGCGCGGTGATCGAGGCCGTGGGCGCGGGCCTGTCCGCCGAGGGCGCCGAGGTCGTCGAAGCCGCCGGCAAGGTGCTCCTGCCGGGCCTGGTCGACCTGCACACCCATCTGCGCGAGCCGGGCCGCGAGGACTCCGAGACGGTGCTGACCGGCACGCGCGCGGCCGCCTCCGGCGGCTACACGGCCGTCTTCGCCATGGCCAACACCTTCCCCGTCGCCGACACCGCCGGCGTGGTCGAACAGGTCTACCGGCTCGGGCAGGAGCACGGCTACTGCGACGTGCAGCCCATCGGCGCGGTCACCGTCGGCCTGGAGGGCAGGAAGCTCGCCGAACTCGGCGCCATGCACGAGTCGGCCGCCGGCGTCACCGTCTTCTCCGACGACGGCAAGTGCGTCGACGACGCCGTGATCATGCGCCGGGCCCTGGAGTACGTGAAGGCCTTCGGCGGGGTCGTCGCCCAGCACGCGCAGGAGCCGCGGCTGACCGAGGGCGCCCAGATGAACGAGGGCGTCGTCTCCGCCGAGCTGGGCCTCGGCGGCTGGCCCGCGGTCGCCGAGGAGTCGATCATCGCCCGCGACGTCCTGCTCGCCGAGCACGTCGGCTCCCGCGTCCACATCTGCCACCTCTCCACCGCGGGCTCGGTCGAGATCGTCCGCTGGGCCAAGTCCCGCGGCATCGACGTCACCGCCGAGGTCACCCCGCACCACCTGCTGCTCACCGACGAGCTGGTCCGGTCCTACAACCCGGTCTACAAGGTGAACCCGCCGCTGCGCACCGAGCGGGACGTGCTCGCCCTGCGCGAGGCGCTCGCCGACGGCACGATCGACATCGTCGCCACCGACCACGCGCCGCATCCCCACGAGGACAAGGACTGCGAGTGGGCCGCGGCCGCCATGGGCATGGTCGGGCTGGAGACCGCGCTGTCGGTGGTCCAGGAGACGATGGTCGAGACGGGTCTGCTGGACTGGGCCGGGGTCGCGAGCGCGATGTCCTTCAAGCCCGCCGAGATCGGGCGGGCCAGGGGCCACGGGCGTCCCGTCTCGGCTGGTGAGCCCGCCAACCTCACGCTCGTCGACACGCAATACCGTGGGTCCGTGGACCCCGCGGGCTTCGCCTCGCGCAGCCGGAACACCCCGTACGAGGGGCGTGAGCTGCCGGGCCGGGTCACGCACACATGGCTGCGGGGCAAGGCCACGCTCGTCGACGGGAAGCTCACGTGACATCTGCAGCACTACTGCTCGCGGCCGAGAAGGAATCGGCCGCGGTGACCGACTGGGCCGCGCGGATCGGCTGGGTGGCCGGCCTCGGCCTGTTCGTCGCGCTCGTGTACTGGCTGATGCGCGAGGGCTGGAAGTGGCGGGGCACGCTCCAGGGCGACCTGCCCGGACTTCCCGCCGCGCCGTCCGAGCCGGGCGAGGCGAAACTGACGATGAGCGGCCGGTACCACGGCTCCACCACCGCGGGCCAGTGGCTCGACCGCATCGTGGCGCACGGTCTGGGCACCCGCAGCCGGGTCGAGCTCACCCTCACGGACGCGGGACTGGACGTCGTGCGCCCCGGCGCGAGCGACTTCTTCGTCCCGGCCGCGGCACTGCGCGAGGCCCGGCTCGACAAGGGCATCGCCGGCAAGGTCCTCACCGAGGGCGGACTGCTGGTCGTGACCTGGGCGCACGGCGAGCGGCTGCTCGACTCCGGGTTCCGCTCGGACCACGCGGCCGAGCACGCCGCATGGGTCGCCGCCATCAACTCAATGACCGACAAGACGGAAACTCCGACGGAAACGGAAGGCGCACGATGACGACCTCCACCAGGGGAAACGCTTTTGAGAAAAAGGTGCTTCCCGCCGTACTCGTCCTGGAGGACGGCCGGATCTTCCGCGGCCGCGCCTACGGGGCCGTGGGGGAGACCTTCGGCGAAGCGGTGTTCTCCACCGGCATGACCGGCTACCAGGAGACCCTGACCGACCCGTCGTACGACCGCCAGATCGTCGTGGCGACCGCCCCGCAGATCGGCAACACCGGCTGGAACGACGAGGACGACGAGTCGGGCCGCATCTGGGTCTCCGGATACGTCGTGCGCGACCCCGCGCGCGTGCCGTCCAACTGGCGGGCCAAGCGCTCGCTGGACGACGAGCTGGTCGCCCAGGGCGTCGTCGGGATCTCCGGCGTCGACACCCGCGCCCTCACCCGCCACCTGCGCGAGCGCGGCTCGATGCGCGCCGGCGTCTTCTCCGGCGAGGCGATCGCCTCCGACGGCGAGCTCCTCGCGCGCGTGCAGGCCCAGCCGCACATGAAGGGCGCGAGCCTCTACGAGGAGGTCGCCACCAAGGAGGCCTACGTCGTCCCGGCGGTCGGCGAGAAGCGGTTCACCGTCGCCGCCATCGACCTCGGCATCAAGGGCATGACCCCGCACCGCATGGCCGAGCGCGGCATCGAGGTGCACGTGCTGCCCGCGACGGCCTCGGCGGACGAGGTGTACGCCGTGAACCCCGACGGCGTGTTCTTCTCCAACGGGCCGGGCGACCCGGCCACCGCCGACGGCCCCGTGGCGCTGATGACCGAGGTGCTGGAGCGCAGGACGCCCCTGTTCGGCATCTGCTTCGGCAACCAGATCCTCGGCCGCGCCCTCGGCTTCGGCACCTACAAGCTGAAGTACGGTCACCGCGGCATCAACCAGCCCGTCCAGGACCGCACGACCGGCAAGGTCGAGGTCACCGCGCACAACCACGGCTTCGCGGTGGACGCGCCGCTGGACAAGGTCAGCGAGACGACGTTCGGCCGCGCCGAGGTCTCCCACGTCTGCCTGAACGACGACGTCGTGGAGGGGCTGCAGCTGCTCGACCAGCCGGCCTTCTCCGTCCAGTACCACCCCGAAGCGGCAGCGGGCCCGCACGACGCCGCCTACCTGTTCGACCGCTTCGTATCCCTGATGGAGGGCCAGCGTGCCTAAGCGCACCGATATCCAGTCCGTCCTGGTCATCGGCTCCGGCCCGATCGTCATCGGGCAGGCCGCCGAGTTCGACTACTCCGGCACCCAGGCGTGCCGCATCCTGCGCGCCGAGGGCCTGCGCGTCGTCCTGGTCAACTCCAACCCGGCGACGATCATGACCGACCCGGAGATCGCCGACGCCACCTACGTCGAGCCGATCACCCCCGAGTTCGTCGAGAAGATCATCGCCAAGGAACGGCCCGACGCCCTGCTGCCCACCCTGGGCGGTCAGACGGCCCTCAACACGGCGATCTCCCTCGCCGAGAACGGCGTCCTCGACAAGTACGGCGTCGAACTGATCGGCGCCAAGGTCGAGGCCATCCACAAGGGCGAGGACCGCGACCTGTTCAAGGGCGTCGTGGAAGCCGTCCGCGCCAAGATCGGGCACGGTGAGTCGGCCCGCTCGGTCATCTGCCACACCATGGACGAGGTGATCGCCGGGGTCGACGAGCTCGGCGGCTACCCGGTCGTCGTGCGCCCCTCCTTCACCATGGGCGGCGCCGGCTCCGGCTTCGCCCACGACGAGGAGGAGCTGCGCCGCATCGCCGGCCAGGGCCTCACGCTGTCGCCGACCACCGAGGTGCTCCTGGAGGAGTCCATCCTCGGCTGGAAGGAGTACGAGCTGGAGCTGATGCGCGACAAGAACGACAACGTCGTGGTCGTCTGCTCCATCGAGAACTTCGACCCCATGGGCGTGCACACCGGCGACTCGATCACCGTCGCCCCCGCGATGACGCTGACCGACCGCGAGTACCAGGTGCTGCGCGACGTCGGCATCGCGATCATCCGCGAGGTCGGCGTCGACACCGGCGGCTGCAACATCCAGTTCGCGGTGAACCCCGAGGACGGCCGGGTCATCGTCATCGAGATGAACCCGCGCGTGTCGCGGTCCTCGGCGCTCGCCTCCAAGGCGACCGGCTTCCCGATCGCCAAGATCGCGGCCAAGCTCGCCGTCGGCTACACCCTCGACGAGATCCCCAACGACATCACCCGGGAGACCCCGGCCTCCTTCGAGCCCACGCTCGACTACGTCGTCGTCAAGGCCCCGCGCTTCGCCTTCGAGAAGTTCCCGAGCGCCGACTCCACGCTGACCACGACCATGAAGTCGGTCGGCGAGGCCATGGCCATCGGCCGCAACTTCACCGAGGCCTTCCAGAAGGCGCTGCGCTCGCTGGAGAAGAAGGGCAGCCAGTTCACGTTCGTCGGCGAGCCCGGCGACAAGGACGAGCTGCTGCGCGAGGCCGTCCGGCCCACCGACGGCCGCATCAACACCGTCATGCAGGCCATCCGCGCGGGCGCCACGCCCGAGGAGGTCTTCGCGTTCACGAAGATCGACCCCTGGTTCGTCGACCAGCTCTTCCTGATCAAGGAGACCGCCGACGACCTGGCCGCCGCCGACCGCCTGGACGGCGAGCTGCTCGCGGAGGCCAAGCGGCACGGCTTCTCCGACCTGCAGATCGGCGAGATCCGCGGGCTGCGCGAGGACGTCGTGCGCGAGGTCCGGCACGCGCTGGGCGTGCGGCCTGTCTACAAGACGGTCGACACCTGCGCCGCCGAGTTCGCCGCGAAGACGCCGTACTTCTACTCCTCCTACGACGAGGAGGACGAGGTGGCGACCCGCGAGAAGCCGGCCGTCATCATCCTGGGCTCCGGCCCGAACCGCATCGGCCAGGGCATCGAGTTCGACTACTCCTGCGTCCACGCCTCCTTCGCGCTGAGCGACGCGGGCTACGAGACCGTGATGGTCAACTGCAACCCGGAGACGGTCTCCACCGACTACGACACCTCCGACCGCCTGTACTTCGAGCCGCTGACGCTGGAAGACGTGCTGGAGGTCGTGCACGCCGAGGCGCAGGCCGGCCCGATCGCCGGCGTCATCGTCCAGCTCGGCGGGCAGACCCCGCTCGGTCTGGCGCAGGCCCTGAAGGACAACGGCGTGCCGATCGTCGGCACCCCGCCCGAGGCCATCCACGCGGCCGAGGACCGGGGCGCCTTCGGGCAGGTGCTCGCCGAGGCCGGCCTCCCGGCCCCCAAGCACGGCACCGCGACCACCTTCACCGAGGCCAAGGCCATCGCGGACGAGATCGGCTACCCGGTCCTCGTCCGGCCGTCCTACGTCCTCGGCGGCCGCGGTATGGAGATCGTCTACGACGAGACCCGGCTGTCGTCCTACATCGCCGAGTCGACCGAGATCAGCCCCACCCGGCCGGTCCTGGTCGACCGCTTCCTCGACGACGCCATCGAGATCGACGTCGACGCGCTGTACGACGGCGAGGAGCTGTACCTCGGCGGCGTGATGGAGCACATCGAGGAGGCCGGCATCCACTCCGGCGACTCGGCGTGCGCCCTGCCCCCGATCACCCTCGGCGGCTTCGACATCAAGCGCCTGCGGGCCTCCACCGAGGCGATCGCCAAGGGCGTCGGCGTGCGCGGCCTGATCAACATCCAGTTCGCGATGGCCGGCGACATCCTCTACGTGCTGGAGGCCAACCCGCGCGCCTCGCGCACCGTCCCCTTCACCTCGAAGGCGACCGCGGTGCCGCTGGCGAAGGCCGCCGCCCGGATCTCGCTCGGCGCGACCGTCGCCGAGCTGCGCGCGGAAGGCCTGCTCCCGGCGACCGGTGACGGCGGCGAGCTGCCGCTGGACGCGCCGATCTCCGTCAAGGAGGCCGTGATGCCGTGGAGCCGCTTCCGGGACACCTCCGGCCGCGGCGTCGACACCGTCCTCGGCCCGGAGATGCGCTCCACCGGCGAGGTCATGGGCATCGACTCCGTCTTCGGCACCGCGTACGCCAAGTCGCAGGCCGGCGCCTACGGCCCGCTGCCCACCAAGGGCCGCGCGTTCATCTCGGTCGCCAACCGCGACAAGCGCTCGATGATCTTCCCCGCGCGCGAGCTGGTCGCCCACGGCTTCGAGCTGCTCGCCACCTCGGGCACCGCCGAGGTGCTCAGGCGCAACGGCATCAACGCCACCGTGGTGCGCAAGCAGTCGGAGGGCACCGGACCCAACGGCGAGAAGACCATCGTCCAGTGCATCCACGACGGCGAGGTCGACCTCATCGTCAACACCCCGTACGGCACCGGCGGCCGCCTCGACGGCTACGAGATCCGCACGGCGGCCGTGGCGCGGTCCGTGCCGTGCCTGACGACGGTCCAGGCGCTCGCCGCCGCCGTCCAGGGCATCGACGCGCTCAACCACGGCGACGTGGGCGTGCGCTCGCTCCAGGAACACGCCGAACACCTGAATGCGGCCCGAGACCGCGACTAGCAGCGCTGAGGGGGACACCGGGAACGGTGTCCCCCTCTTCACGAGGGAACCATGTACAAGCTCTTCTTCAATCTCGTCTTCAAGCGGATGGACCCCGAGCAGGCCCACCACCTCGCCTTCCGCTGGATCCGCCTCGCCGTCCGCGTCCCCGTGCTGCGCACCTTCGTGGCCGCCGCCCTCGCCCCCCGCTACGAAGAGCTGCGCACGGAGGCCTTCGGCCTGCGCATGCACGGCCCCTTCGGGCTCGCCGCCGGCTTCGACAAGAACGCCGTCGCGATCGACGGCATGGCGATGCTCGGCTTCGACCACGTCGAGATCGGCACGGTCACCGGCGAGCCCCAGCCCGGCAACCCCAAGCGGCGGTTGTTCCGCCTCGTGAACGACCGGGCGCTCGTCAACCGCATGGGCTTCAACAACGAGGGCTCGCTGGCCGTCGCCGCCCGCCTGGCCTCCCGCACCCCCGTCTTCAAGCCGGTGGTCGGCGTCAACATCGGCAAGACCAAGGTCGTACCCGAGGAGGAGGCCGTCGGCGACTACGTGAAGTCGGCCGAGCGGCTCGCCCCCTTCGCCGACTACCTGGTCGTCAACGTGTCCTCGCCGAACACGCCCGGCCTGCGCAACCTGCAGGCCGCCGAGGCGCTGCGGCCGCTGCTCGTCGCCGTCCGCGAGGCCGCCGACCGGGTCGTGTCCACGCGCCGGGTCCCGCTGCTGGTGAAGATCGCCCCGGACCTGGCCGACGAGGACGTCGACGCGGTCGCCGACCTGGCCGTGGAACTCGGGCTGGACGGCATCATCGCCACCAACACCACCATCGCGCGCGAGGGCCTCGGGCTGACGTCCGACCCCTCGCTGGTGAAGGAGACCGGCGGACTGTCCGGAGCGCCCCTCAAGGCCCGCTCCCTGGAGGTGCTGCGGCGGCTCTACGCGCGCGTGGGCGACCGCGTGACCCTGGTGGGCGTCGGCGGCGTCGAGAGCGCCGAGGACGCCTGGCAGCGCATCCTGGCCGGCGCCACGCTGGTGCAGGGCTACAGCGCCTTCGTCTACGAGGGGCCGTTCTGGGGCCGCGCGATCCACAAGGGACTCGCCGCCCGCCTGCGCACGAGCCCCTACGCCACCCTCGCCGACGCCGTCGGCGCCGACGTGAGGAACACGGCATGACCCTGGAGCCCTTCGGCGCGCGTCTGCGCCGCGCCATGGACGAGCGCGGCCCGCTCTGCGTCGGCATCGACCCGCACGCCTCCCTGCTCGCCGAGTGGGGCCTGAGCGACGACGTCGCCGGCCTGGAGCGGTTCAGCCGCACGGTCGTCGAGGCGACGGCGGACCGGGTGGCCCTGCTGAAGCCGCAGAGCGCCTTCTTCGAGCGGTTCGGCTCGCGCGGGGTAGCCGTCCTGGAGAAGACGGTGCAGGAGGCCCGTGCGGCCGGGGCGCTCGTCGTGATGGACGCCAAGCGCGGCGACATCGGCTCGACCATGGCCGCCTACGCCGAGTCCTTCCTGCACAAGGACGCGCCGCTGTTCTCCGACGCCCTCACCGTTTCGCCGTACCTCGGCTACGGGTCGCTGGCGCCGGCGGTGGCGCTGGCCCGGGAGAGCGGCGCGGGACTGTTCGTGCTGGCGCTCACCTCCAACCCGGAGGGCGGCGAGGTGCAGCACGCGGTGCGGCCCGACGGCAGGAACGTGGGCGCGACCATGCTGGCGCACCTGGCCGCGGAGAACGCGGGGGAGGAGCCGCTGGGCTCCTTCGGGGCGGTCGTCGGCGCCACGCTGGGCGACCTCTCGGCCTACGACCTCGACGTCAACGGGCCGCTCCTCGCGCCCGGCGTCGGCGCCCAGGGGGCGACGCCGGCCGATCTGCCGCGCGTCTTCGGGCCGGCGGTGCGCAACGTGGTGCCGAACGTCAGCCGGGGTGTTCTGCGTCACGGCCCCGACGTCGTCGCTCTGCGTGACGCCGTGGAGCGGTTTGCGCGAGAGGTGCGCACCGCCGTGACCTCGGTCTGAGGAGGGTCGAACGCCCGGCCGGGGGCTCGGCCGGGCGGCCGGCGGCCGACTTGAGCCTGGATACATCCTCAAATCCAGGGCATTATGTCCTAAATGTCCGGCCCTACGGAGGCTGACCAGGACTTTTCCTCTGTTCTCGCTGACTATGGCGGAGTTGGCCGCTAGTCTCCGACGAGTGGGGGTACCCCCACGCTTTTTGCAGCAGTGAGGGAGAACGGGCAAGCGTGTTGCTCGTGGCTCCCTGGTGAGGGACGACCAGGTTCCTCACCGGTCCGTATCCGACAGTTCGACATCCGAGGTGACGTAGGCGTGGCTCTTCCGCCCCTTACCCCCGAACAGCGCGCAGCCGCGCTCGAAAAGGCCGCCGCGGCTCGCCGGGAGCGGGCCGAGGTCAAGAATCGACTGAAGCACTCCGGCGCCTCTCTTCACGAGGTCATCAAGCAGGGTCAGGAAAACGACGTCATCGGCAAGATGAAGGTCTCCGCCCTGCTGGAGTCGCTCCCGGGCGTGGGCAAGGTCCGCGCCAAGCAGATCATGGAGCGACTCGGCATCTCCGAGAGCCGCCGTGTACGCGGCCTCGGCTCCAACCAGATCGCTTCCCTGGAGCGTGAGTTCGGCAGCACCGGCTCCTGATTGCCGGGTCTTGCCGGCAGGGAGTCCCGGGCACTCCGGGATTGCTGGAATAATCGCTGCATGGCTGCAACATTCCGGGGGACGACCCCCGAGCCCCCGGACGTACGTCCGCGGCTGACCGTGCTCTCCGGCCCCTCCGGGGTCGGCAAGAGCACGGTCGTCGCTCATATGCGCAAGAAACACCCCGAGGTCTGGCTCTCGGTGTCGGCGACGACCCGCAAGCCTCGCCCCGGCGAGCAGCACGGCGTCCACTACTTCTTCGTCACCGACGAGGAGATGGACAAGCTGATCGCCAACGGCGAACTCCTGGAGTGGGCCGAGTTCGCGGGCAACCGCTACGGCACGCCGCGGGCCGCCGTCCTGGAGCGCCTGGAGTCGGGCGAGCCGGTCCTGCTGGAGATCGATCTCCAGGGCGCCCGGCAGGTCCGCGAGTCCATGCCCGAGGCCCAGCTGGTGTTCCTGGCTCCCCCGTCCTGGGAGGAGCTGGTGCGCAGGCTCACCGGGCGGGGCACCGAACCGCCCGAGGTCATCGAGCGCCGCCTGGAGGCGGCGAAGATCGAACTCGCGGCCGAGCCGGAGTTCGACGTCACCCTGGTCAACACCTCCGTCGAGGACGTGGCGCGTGAGCTGCTAGCCTTGATGGATGTTGTGTGATCGCGGGTTCGGGCCCTTCACGGCCTCTGTGATCACGACCGGTCTTTTCCCATCCATCGGAAGGTAGAGCGTGTCCTCTTCCATCTCCGCGCCCGAGGGCATCATCAACCCGCCGATCGACGAGCTCCTCGAGGCCACCGACTCGAAGTACAGCCTCGTGATCTACGCGGCCAAGCGGGCCCGCCAGATCAACGCGTACTACTCGCAGCTCGGCGAGGGCCTCCTCGAGTACGTCGGTCCGCTCGTGGACACCCACGTCCACGAGAAGCCGCTCTCGATCGCCCTCCGCGAGATCAACGCCGGTCTGCTGACGTCCGAGGCCGTCGAAGGCCCCGCCCAGTAGTATTTTCGGCTCGCAGTTGGTTTTTCCACAGGCCCGGCAGCGCGACTGCCGGGCCTGTGGTGTGAGATGAACTCGTGCGCCGGCAGCCGCGGCGGACGCATCGCCGAGGTCCGGGGAGAGACGGTGGACACACCGAAGGTCGTTCTGGGGGTCAGTGGCGGCATCGCCGCCTACAAGGCCTGCGAGCTGCTGCGCAGACTGACGGAGTCGGGTCACGACGTGCGTGTCGTCCCCACCGCGTCCGCGCTGCACTTCGTCGGCGCCGCCACCTGGTCCGCCCTCTCCGGACACCCGGTCTCCACGGAGGTCTGGGACGACGTCCACGAGGTCCCGCACGTGCGCATCGGCCAACACGCCGACCTGGTCGTCGTCGCCCCGGCCACCGCCGACACGCTCGCCAAGGCCGCCCACGGCCTGGCCGACGACCTCCTCACCAACACCCTCCTCACCGCCCGCTGTCCGGTCGTCTTCGCCCCGGCGATGCACACCGAGATGTGGGAGCACCCGGCCACCCAGGAGAACGTCGCGACCCTGCGCCGCCGGGGCGCCGTCGTGATCGAACCGGCCGTCGGCCGCCTCACCGGCGTCGACACCGGCAAGGGCCGCCTGCCCGACCCCGGCGAGATCTTCGAGGTCTGCCGCCGGGTCCTGGCCAGGGGCGTGCGCGAGCCCGACCTGGCCGGCAGGCATGTCGTGGTCAGCGCCGGCGGCACCCGCGAACCCCTCGACCCGGTCCGCTTCCTCGGCAACCGCTCCTCCGGCAAGCAGGGGTACGCCCTCGCCCGCACCGCCGCCGCCCGCGGCGCCCGCGTCACCCTGGTCGCGGCGAACACCGGCCTGCCCGACCCGGCCGGCGTCGACGTCGTCCAGGTCGGCACCGCCGTACAGCTGCGCGAGGCGGTCCTGAAGGCGGCCGCCGACGCCGACGCGATCGTCATGGCGGCCGCCGTGGCCGATTTCCGGCCGGAGACCTACGCGGCCGGAAAGATCAAGAAGAAGGACGGCAAGGAACCGGACCCGATCGTTCTCGTGCGAAATCCAGACATCCTCGCGGAGGTGTCCGCCGACCGGGCGCGCCCCAATCAGGTGGTCGTCGGCTTCGCCGCCGAGACCGACGACGTCCTGGCCAACGGCCGGACGAAGCTGCGGCGCAAGGGGTGCGACCTGCTGGTGGTGAACGAGGTGGGGGAGCGCAGAACGTTCGGATCCGAGGACAACGAGGCCGTCGTGCTGGGCGCCGACGGCAGCGAAACGCCCGTGGCCCACGGCCCCAAGGAGGCTCTGGCCGAAATCGTGTGGGACTTGGTGACGCGGCGACTGAGCTGACTGTTTGATGCGCTGCGTCGTCGTCTCCCACCCGGTCGATTCCGGCGCGGCGCCCCTGGCCAAGTGTGCTCGGCTTTCGGCAGAATGCCCGTGCCGCAGGTCACAGCGCTCCCGAGAGGCGAGACGGGTGGGCCGGTGGCGGGACATGACCGATAAACTGTTCTCGGACGACGCCGGGCGCAGCTCCCGTCGCGTCCGCCCATGATCAGCCAGCAGCCGCTGCAACCCCAGGGAGCGTTGTGTCCCGTCGCCTGTTCACCTCGGAGTCTGTGACCGAGGGTCACCCCGACAAGATCGCTGACCAGATCAGCGACACCATTCTCGATGCCCTGCTGCGCGAGGACCCGACCTCCCGGGTCGCCGTCGAAACCTTGATCACGACCGGTCTGGTGCATGTGGCCGGCGAGGTCACCACCAAGGCCTACGCGCCGATTCCCCAGCTCGTGCGCGACAAGATCCTCGAAATCGGCTACGACTCCTCCAAGAAGGGCTTCGACGGCGCCTCCTGCGGCGTCTCGGTGTCCATCGGCGCGCAGTCCCCGGACATCGCCCAGGGCGTCGACACGGCGTACGAGTCCCGCGTCGAGGGCGACGAGGACGAGCTGGACCGGCAGGGCGCCGGCGACCAGGGCCTGATGTTCGGCTACGCGTCCGACGAGACGCCCACCCTGATGCCGCTGCCGATCTTCCTGGCCCACCGCCTGTCCAAGCGCCTCTCGGACGTCCGCAAGAACGGGACCATCCCCTACCTGCGCCCCGACGGCAAGACCCAGGTCACCATCGAGTACGACGGCGACAAGGCGGTCCGTCTGGACACCGTGGTCGTCTCCTCGCAGCACGCCTCGGACATCGACCTGGACTCCCTGCTGACGCCCGACATCCGCGAGTTCGTCGTCGAGCCGGAGCTCAAGGCGCTGCTGGACGACGGGATCAAGCTCGACACCGAGAACTACCGTCTGCTGGTCAACCCGACCGGCCGCTTCGAGATCGGCGGCCCGATGGGCGACGCCGGCCTCACCGGCCGCAAGATCATCATCGACACCTACGGCGGCTTCGCCCGCCACGGCGGCGGCGCCTTCTCGGGCAAGGACCCGTCCAAGGTGGACCGCTCGGCCGCCTACGCGATGCGCTGGGTGGCGAAGAACGTGGTCGCGGCGGGGCTCGCCGCCCGCTGCGAGGTCCAGGTCGCCTACGCGATCGGCAAGGCCGAGCCGGTCGGTCTGTTCATCGAGACCTTCGGCACCGCCAAGATCGACTCCGAGAAGATCGAGAAGGCGATCGACGAGGTCTTCGACCTCCGCCCGGCCGCCATCATCCGCGACCTCGACCTGCTGCGCCCGATCTACGCGCAGACCGCCGCCTACGGCCACTTCGGCCGTGAGCTCCCCGACTTCACCTGGGAGCGCACGGACCGCGTGGACGCGCTGCGCAAGGCCGCGGGTCTGTAGGACCGGGCAACCACGGGCCGTCGCTCGGCCCAGCTGTGCATGACGTCGGCACCCCAGACCCGGTGACGGTCAAGGGTCCCGACCTCGGCCTGCGG
>NZ_JBHVYK010000132.1:0-15357 GCF_042880855.1 Streptomyces sp. NPDC058291 | reverse complement strand
CAGCCGCTTCAGCAAGGCCCAGCAGGACTCCCTCCTCCCGGCCGTCGAGAACCGCTGGGTGACGCTGATCGCGGCGACCACCGAGAATCCCTACTTCTCGGTCATCTCCCCGCTGCTGTCCCGCTCCCTCCTGCTGACCCTCGAACCCCTCACGGACGACGACCTGCGCGGCCTCGTCCGACGCGCCCTGGCCGACGAACGCGGCCTCAAGGGCGCCGTCACCCTCCCCGAGGAGACGGAGGCGCACCTCCTGCGCATCGCCGGCGGCGACGCGCGGCGCGCGCTGACCGCCCTGGAGGCCGCCGCCGGCTCCGCCCTCGACCAGGACGAGACGCAGATCAGCCTCCAGACCCTGGAGCAGACGGTCGACCGGGCGGCGGTGAAGTACGACCGCGACGGCGACCAGCACTACGACGTCGCCAGCGCCCTGATCAAGTCCATCCGGGGTTCGGACGTCGACGCGGCCCTGCACTATCTGGCCCGCATGATCGAGGCGGGCGAGGACCCCCGCTTCATCGCCCGTCGGCTGATGATCTCCGCCAGCGAGGACATCGGCCTCGCCGATCCCAACGCCCTGCCCATCGCGGTCGCCGCCGCCCAGGCCGTCGCGATGATCGGCTTCCCCGAGGCCGCCCTCACCCTCAGTCACGCCACGATCGCCCTCGCCCTGGCCCCGAAGTCCAACGCCGCGACGACGGCGATCGGCGCCGCCCTGGAGGACGTCCGCAAGGGCCTGGCCGGCCCCGTCCCGGCGCACCTGCGGGACGGGCACTACAAGGGCGCCGCCAAACTCGGCCACGCCCAGGGGTACGTGTACCCGCACGACCTGCCGGAGGGCATCGCCGCCCAGCAGTACGCGCCGGACGCCGTCCACGGCCGGGAGTACTACACGCCCACCCGGCACGGCGCCGAGGCCCGCTACGCGGACGCCGTCGAATGGACCCGGCAGCGCCTCGGTCGCAAGGGGTCCTGAGCACCCTGTAGACTCGCCCGAAGTGCCGCGTCCCGTGCAGTCAGAACGGGACAGTCGGCCGGAGCACCGGTCCTCGGACCTGCTCCAGGAGCGTCGCGCACCGTCGAAGGTGTCGCGGGCAGCCCACCACCACCCGGGTCTCTCCGGAGCGGTCGGTGGGCCACTCGCGTGCTGCACGTTTGTGCCCAGACCAGGGGAGCGGCTGCCCGACAGGTCCCATGCGGACCCGGCGGGTTTCCCCGGCTGCGGATGCGACCTCCCTCAACCCTGACAAGCCGAAACAGGAAATGAGAGACAGTGGCGAACCAGCCCCGCCCCAAGGTCAAGAAGTCGCGTGCCCTCGGCATCGCGCTCACCCCGAAGGCCGTCAAGTACTTCGAGGCCCGCCCCTACCCGCCGGGCGAGCACGGCCGCGGCCGCAAGCAGAACTCGGACTACAAGGTCCGTCTGCTCGAGAAGCAGCGTCTGCGCGCGCAGTACGACGTGTCCGAGCGTCAGCTCGTCCGCGCCTACGAGCGTGCCTCCAAGGTCCAGGGCAAGACCGGTGAGGCCCTGATCATCGAGCTCGAGCGCCGTCTCGACGCGCTGGTCCTGCGTTCGGGCATCGCCCGCACGATCTACCAGGCCCGCCAGATGGTCGTCCACGGCCACATCGAGGTCAACGGCCAGAAGGTCGACAAGCCGTCCTTCCGCGTCAAGCCGGACGACGTCGTGATGGTCCGCGAGCGCAGCCGCAGCAAGACGCTGTTCGAGGTCTCCCGCGCCGGCGGCTTCGCCCCCGACGGCGAGACCCCGCGCTACCTCCAGGTGAACCTCGGCGCCCTGGCGTTCCGCCTGGACCGCGAGCCGAACCGCAAGGAGATCCCGGTGATCTGCGACGAGCAGCTCGTCGTCGAGTACTACGCCCGCTGATCCTCCCCCGGATCGGTCCGCGGCCGTCGTAGGACTTCCGCGCCCAGGCCCGTCGTCCCCCTGCCCTTCGGAGCGGGTGGGGCGGCGGGCCTTCGTGCACCCCTAATCCGGTACGGACCGGCGGCGTCGGCGCGATAGGCTCGCCTCCGGAGAAGCTGTTGAAGACAGCTGTTCGTCAGCACAGGGAGCGGGTGCGCAGTGTCCGGTGGAGAGGTGGCCGGCATCCTGGTGGCCGTGTTCTGGGCGATCCTGGTCTCCTTCCTCGCCGTCGCGCTGGCGAGGCTGGCCCAGACGCTCAGGGCGACCACCAGACTCGTCGCGGACGTGACCGAGCAGGCCGTCCCGTTGCTGGCCGACGCCTCCGCGGCGGTGCGTTCCGCGCAGACCCAGATCGACCGGGTCGACGCGATCGCCACCGACGTCCAGGAAGTCACGTCGAACGCCTCGGCGCTCTCCACCACGGTCGCCTCCACCTTCGGCGGCCCCCTGGTGAAGGTCGCCGCCTTCGGCTACGGCGTCCGGCGGGCCCTCGGCGGCCGCAAGGACGACCTGCCCGCCGGAGACCCCCGACGTACCGTGATCGTGGGCCGCACGGTCTCCCGGCGGGAGAAGCGCAAGCCCCGTGGAAAGAGGGACTGAGAGCCAGCGATGTTCCGCCGCACCTTCTGGTTCAGCACGGGCGTCGCCGCCGGTGTCTGGGCCACCACCAAGGTCAACCGCAAGCTGAGGCAGCTCACCCCCGAGAGCCTCGCCGCCGCCGCGGCCGACAAGGCGCTCGAGGCGGGAGCACGCCTCAAGGACCGCGCGGTCGGCTTCGCGCTCGACGTGCGCGAGAACATGGCCCGGCGCGAGGCCGAACTGGGAGAGGCGCTCGGCATCAACGAGGATCCCGCCCTCCCCGCGCCCAGGCGGTACCCCGCCATCGAGAACACGACGTACTCGCAGCAGAAGAACCCGTACAACCGGAATGAGGACCACTGATGGAGTCGGCCGAGATTCGCCGCCGCTGGCTGAGCTTCTACGAGGAGCGCGGGCACACCGTCGTCCCTTCGGCGTCGCTCATCGCGGACGACCCGACTCTGCTCCTGGTCCCCGCCGGCATGGTCCCCTTCAAGCCGTACTTCCTCGGCGAGGTCAAGCCCCCGTGGTCGCGCGCCACCAGCGTGCAGAAGTGCGTGCGCACGCCCGACATCGAAGAGGTCGGCAAGACCACCCGCCACGGCACGTTCTTCCAGATGTGCGGCAACTTCTCCTTCGGCGACTACTTCAAGGAAGGCGCCATCAACTACGCCTGGGAGTTGCTCACCACGCCCCAGGACAACGGTGGTTACGGCCTGGATCCCGAGCGGCTCTGGATCACCGTCTACAAGGACGACGACGAGGCCGAGCGCATCTGGCACGAGGTCGTCGGCGTGCCCAAGGAGCGCATCCAGCGCCTCGGCATGAAGGACAACTACTGGTCCATGGGCGTCCCCGGCCCCTGCGGACCGTGTTCCGAGATCAACTACGACCGCGGCCCCGAGTTCGGCGTCGAGGGCGGCCCCGCCGTCAACGACGAGCGGTACGTGGAGATCTGGAACCTCGTCTTCATGCAGTACGAGCGCGGCGAGGGCATCGGCAAGGACAACTTCGAGATCCTGGGCGAACTGCCGAGCAAGAACATCGACACGGGCCTGGGCCTGGAGCGTCTCGCCATGATTCTGCAGGGCGTGCAGAACATGTACGAGATCGACACCTCCATGGCCGTCATCAGGAAGGCCACCGAGCTGACCGGCGTCGAGTACGGCGCGTCCCACGACTCGGACGTCTCCCTGCGCGTGGTCACCGACCACATGCGCACGTCCGTGATGCTCATCGGCGACGGCGTCAGCCCCGGCAACGAGGGCCGCGGTTATGTGCTGCGCCGCATCATGCGCCGCGCCATCCGCAACATGCGCCTCCTCGGGGCCACCGGCCCGGTCGTCCAGGACCTCGTCGACACCGTCATCGAGATGATGGGGCAGCAGTACCCCGAGCTGGTCACCGACCGCAGGCGCATCGAGACGGTCGCCCTCGCCGAGGAGGCCGCCTTCCTCAAGACGCTGAAGGCCGGCACCAACATCCTCGACACGGCCATCACCGAGACCAAGGCCGCGGGCGGCCGGCAGCTCCCCGGCGACAAGGCCTTCCTGCTCCACGACACCTGGGGCTTCCCGATCGACCTCACCCTGGAGATGGCCGCCGAGCAGGGCCTCTCCGTGGACGAGGACGGCTTCCGCCGCCTGATGAAGGAGCAGCGGGACAAGGCCAAGGCCGACGCCCTCGCCAAGAAGACCGGCCACGCCGACCTCGGCGCCTACCGCGAGATCGCCGACCGCGCCGGGGAGACCGACTTCATCGGCTACGCCGACACCGAGGGCGAGTCCACGATCGTCGGCATTCTCGTCGACGGCGTGTCCTCGCCCGCCGCCACCGAGGGCGACGAGGTCGAGATCGTCCTCGACCGCACCCCGTTCTACGCCGAGGGCGGCGGCCAGATCGGTGACACCGGCCGGATCAGGGTCGACACGGGCGCCGTCATCGAGATCCGCGACTGCCAGAAGCCGGTCCCCGGCGTCTACGTCCACAAGGGCGTCGTGCAGGTCGGCGAGGTCACGCTCGGCGCCACGGCCCAGGCCTCGATCGACTCCCGTCGGCGCACGGCCATCGCCCGCGCCCACTCGGCCACCCACCTCACCCACCAGGCGCTGCGCGACGCCCTCGGCCCGACGGCCGCCCAGGCCGGTTCCGAGAACCAGCCCGGCCGCTTCCGGTTCGACTTCGGCTCCCCGTCCGCCGTCCCGACGGCCGTGATGACCGACGTCGAGCAGAAGATCAACGAGGTCCTCGCCCGCGAACTCGACGTCCAGGCCGAGGTCATGGGCATCGACGAGGCCAAGAAGCAGGGCGCCATCGCCGAGTTCGGCGAGAAGTACGGCGAGCGCGTCCGCGTCGTCACCATCGGCGACTTCTCCAAGGAGCTGTGCGGCGGCACGCATGTGCACAACACCGCTCAGCTCGGACTGGTGAAGCTGCTCGGCGAGTCGTCCATCGGTTCCGGCGTGCGGCGGATCGAGGCCCTCGTGGGCGTCGACGCCTACAACTTCCTCGCCCGTGAGCACACGGTCGTCGCCCAGCTCCAGGAGCTGGTCAAGGGACGTCCGGAGGAGCTCCCGGAGAAGGTCTCCGCCATGCTCGGCAAGCTGAAGGACGCCGAGAAGGAGATCGAGAAGTTCCGCGCCGAGAAGGTCCTGCAGGCCGCCGCCGGTCTCGTGGACTCCGCCCAGGACGTCCACGGCGTCGCCGTGGTCACCGGCCAGGTCCCGGACGGCACCACGCCGGACGACCTGCGCAGGCTGGTCCTCGACGTGCGCGGCCGCATCCAGGGCGGCCGGGCCGCCGTGGTCGCCCTCTTCACGGTCAACAACGGCAAGCCGCTGACGGTCATCGCCACCAACGAGGCCGCCCGTGAGCGCGGCCTGAGGGCCGGCGACCTGGTCCGTACGGCCGCCAAGACCCTCGGCGGCGGCGGTGGCGGCAAGCCGGACGTCGCCCAGGGCGGTGGCCAGAACGCGGCCGCCGTCGGCGACGCCGTGGCCGCCGTCGAGCGGCTCGTGGCGGAAACGGCCAAGTGAGCGAGCCGATGCGCAAGGGCCGTCGACTCGCGATCGACGTCGGGGACGCCCGGATCGGGGTCGCCTCGTGCGACCCCGACGGGATCCTCGCCACCCCGGTGGAGACGGTCCCCGGCAGGGATCTCGTGGCGGCTCATCGTCGGCTGGGACAGCTGGTCGAGGAGTACGAGCCGATCGAGGTGGTCGTCGGCCTCCCTCGCTCCCTCAAGGGGGGCGAGGGGCCCGCCGCGGTGAAGGTGCGCGGCTTCGCACAGGAGCTGGCGAACAAAATCGCCCCCGTGTCCGTACGTCTGGTCGACGAGAGGATGACGACGGTGACGGCCAGTCAGGGTCTGCGGGCCTCAGGGGTGAAGTCGAAGAAGGGCAGAGCGGTCATCGACCAGGCAGCGGCGGTGATCATCCTTCAGCAGGCCCTGGAATCCGAACGAGTGTCAGGCAAGGCACCCGGCGAGGGCGTCGAAGTGGTCATCTGATCGCGGTACGGTAACGTTCCGCGCGATGCGGTGGTGTTCGAACAGCCGCCGCACAGCGAGAGGCGAAACGGTGACGGGCCCGCGAAGGCCGAGTGATCGCGCCTCGCGGCTCTAGGGGATCGATGACTGAGTATGGCCGGGGCCCAGGCTCCGAACCGTGGCATCCGGAGGACCCGTTGTACGGGGACGGCGGATGGGAAGGGCAGCAGGCCCAGACGGGTCATGAGCCTGCCTACGGCGGCCAGCAGCAGCACTACCCGCAGCAGCAGCATTCGCAGCAACAGCAGCAGCCGCAGCAGTCGGAGTACGGCGACTGGGGTCAGGGGCAGGCGCAGCCGTACGACCAGCAGCAGGCGCAGTACGACCCGCAGTACCAGGGCTACGGCGAGCAGCAGTACGCCGACGGGGAACAGCAGCAGTACGCCCACCAGAACCAGCACGGCTATCACGAGGGATACCAGGAGGGCGGCTGGGACGGCACGGGCACCCATGCCCACGTCCCCTACGCGGCCGACCCCGGCGACCCGTACGGCCAGCAGGCCACCGCCTACGGCGCGGAGCAGCCCGACTTCTACGGCACCCCGGACGCGTATCCGCCGCCCGAGCCGCCCGCCCGGCGCCGGGCGGAGCCCGAAGCGGAGCCCGAGGCGGCGCCGGAACCCGAGGCCGAGCAGCGGACCGACTGGGATCCGGGCCCCGACCAGGGGGAGCACGCCTTCTTCGCGGGCGGCGGCGCCGATGACGACGAGGACGGCGACGAGCCGGACCGGGGCAACCGCCGAAGCCGCGGAGGCAAAGGCGCGAAGGGCGCGAAGAGCAAGAAGAGTCGCAACGGCTGCGCCTGTCTCGTGGTCGTGCTGGTGTTCGGCGGCGGCCTCGGCGGCGTCGGCTACTTCGGCTACGACTTCTACAAGAATCGTTACGGCTCGGCTCCGGACTACGCGGGCGCGGGCACGGGCCAGAACGTCAGCGTGGAGGTGCCCAAGGGTTCCGGCGGCGCCGCCATCGGCCGGCTGTTGAAGGAAGCCGGCGTCGTCAAGAGCGTGGACGCGTTCGTCTCCGCGTTCACGAGCAACCCTGACGCCGACGGCATCCAGGCGGGCGCGTACATCCTCAAGAAGGAGATGTCCGCGAAGAACGCCGTCGCCATGATGCTCGATCCCCACAGCCAGGCGAACGTGATGGTGACGCCGGGGCAGCGCAACGTGACGGTCTACCGGAACATCGACGCCAAGCTCGGTCTCGCCGAGGGCGCCACCCGGAAGATCGCGGAGAAGCAGTACGCGTCGCTCGGGCTGCCCAAGTGGGCGAACGACAACGAGGACGTCAAGGACCCGCTGGAAGGGTTCCTCTTCCCGGGCACCTACGGCGCGGCCAAGGGCATGAAGGCGGAGACGGTCCTGAAGGCGATGGTCGCCCACGCCAACGAGGTGTACGGCCGGTACGACTTCGTGGCCAAGGCCAAGGAGCTCAAGCTGGACAGCCCGCTGGAGGTCGTCACGGTCGCCAGCCTGGTCCAGGCCG
This sequence comes from Streptomyces sp. NPDC058291, assembly GCF_042880855.1. Classification (NCBI taxonomy): domain Bacteria; kingdom Bacillati; phylum Actinomycetota; class Actinomycetes; order Kitasatosporales; family Streptomycetaceae; genus Streptomyces; species Streptomyces sp. NPDC058291. The sequence goes on along the minus strand of NZ_JBHVYK010000132.1, from coordinate 7,822 downwards.
AGGGCAAGACGCACGACGACTACCGCAAGATGGCGGAGGTCGTCTACAACCGGCTCAAGACCACGAACGACGAGACCAACCAGCTGCTGCAGTTCGACTCGACCTTCAACTACCTGAAGGGCGAGAGCAAGATCCACATCAGCGAGTCCGAGATCAACAGCAACAAGGACCCGTACAACACCTACACCAACAAGGGCCTGCCGCCCGGTCCGATCGGCAACCCGAGTGAGGACGCGCTGAGGGCCACGCTGAACCCGACCTCCAGCGGCTGGATCTACTTCGTGGCCACCGACGGCAAGAGCAACACCGAATTCGCCAAGACCTACGCCGAGTTCAAGCGACTCAAGGAAAAGTTCGATGCCAGCTCGGGCAACTGACGCCCGCCGGGCCGCCGTGCTCGGCAGCCCCATCGCCCACTCACTCTCCCCGGCGCTGCACCGAGCCGCGTACGAGGCGCTGGAACTGTCCGGCTGGTCGTACGACCGCTTCGACGTCGACGAGGAGGCCCTGCCCGCCTTCCTCGACGGGCTCGGCGCCGAGTGGGCGGGCCTGTCACTGACCATGCCGCTGAAGCGCGCGGTCATCCCGCTGCTCGACGAGATCAGCGACACCGCGGCCTCCGTCGAGGCGGTCAACACCCTCGTGTTCGCCGAGGACGGCCGTCGGCTCGGCGACAACACCGACATCCCCGGCATGGTCGCCGCCCTGCGCGAGCGCGGGATCGAACAGGTCGAGTCGGCCGCGATCCTCGGCGCGGGAGCCACCGCGTCCTCCGCGCTGGCCGCGCTGACCAGGGTCTGCACCGGCGACATCGTCGCCTTCGCGCGCAGCGGGGCCCGTGCCGCCGAGATGCGGCAGTGGGGTGAGCGGCTCGACGTGGACGTACGGGTCGCCGACTGGGCCGACGCGGCCGACGCCCTGCGCTTCCCGCTCGTCGTCGCGACCACCCCGGCCGGGGCCACGGACGCGCTCGCCGGCTCGGTGCCGGAGCGCCCCGCCACCCTCTTCGACGTGCTCTACGACCCCTGGCCGACCGAGCTGGCCGCGCGCTGGTCCATGTTCGGCGGCGCCGTGGTCAGCGGCCTCGACCTGCTCGTGCACCAGGCCGTGCTTCAGGTGGAGCGGATGACCGGCCGCGCTCCGGCCCCGGTGGAGGCGATGCGCAGTGCGGGAGAGCAGGCCCTCGCCTCCCGCCGGACGCGGCACCGCGCGTAACCCGCCCTTCCGTGCGTCCCCGCGTCCGCTTGCTGGACCGGCGACCGGCTCCGGCACCGGGACGTGGGAGGATCGGGAGAGGCGGGCCGGGGCCGCGCACCCGGGCACGCCGCCGACGTACGCGACGGATGCGCGTACGCAGAGCAGTACCAGGGCGCGAGCACTGAGGAGCATCGTTGAGCAGGCTGCGTTGGCTGACCGCGGGTGAGTCCCACGGTCCCGCACTTGTCGCGACGCTGGAGGGCCTTCCCGCCGGCGTGCCGATCACCACGGAGATGGTCGCCGACCACCTCGCGCGACGGCGGCTCGGTTACGGGCGTGGCGCGCGGATGAAGTTCGAGCGCGACGAGGTGACCTTCCTCGGCGGTGTCCGGCACGGTCTGACCATGGGTTCTCCGGTCGCCGTGATGGTGGGCAACACCGAGTGGCCCAAGTGGGAGCAGGTCATGGCGGCCGATCCGGTCGACCCGGAGATCCTGGCCGGGCTCGCCCGCAACGCCCCGCTCACCCGCCCGCGCCCCGGCCACGCCGACCTCGCCGGGATGCAGAAGTACGGCTTCGACGAGGCCCGGCCGATCCTGGAACGCGCCTCCGCGCGGGAGACGGCCGCCCGGGTCGCCCTCGGCGCCGTCGCCCGCTCCTACCTCAGGGAGACGGCCGGCATCGAGATCGTCAGCCACGTCGTCGAGCTGGCCGCCGCGAAGGCGCCCTACGGCGTCTACCCGACCCCGGCCGACGTGGAGAGGCTGGACGCGGACCCGGTGCGCTGCCTGGACGCGGACGCCTCGAAGGCGATGGTCGCCGAGATCGACCAGGCCCACAAGGACGGCGACACGCTCGGCGGCGTCGTCGAGGTGCTGGCCTACGACGTCCCGGTCGGCCTCGGCTCCCATGTGCACTGGGACCGCCGGCTGGACGCCCGGCTGGCCGCCGCGCTCATGGGCATCCAGGCGATCAAGGGCGTCGAGGTCGGCGACGGCTTCGACCTCGCGCGCGTGCCGGGCTCCAAGGCGCACGACGAGATCCTCGCCACCGACGACGGGATCAAGCGCGCCTCCGGCCGCTCCGGCGGCACCGAAGGCGGACTGACCACCGGCGAGCTGCTGCGCGTGCGCGCGGCGATGAAGCCGATCGCGACCGTGCCGCGAGCCCTGCAGACGGTCGACGTCGCCACCGGCGAGGCGACCCAGGCGCACCACCAGCGCTCCGACGTGTGCGCGGTCCCGGCCGCCGGGATCGTCGCCGAAGCCATGGTCGCGCTGGTGCTGGCGGACGCGGTGGCGGAGAAGTTCGGCGGCGACAACGTCGTCGAGACCCGCCGCAACGTGCGGTCGTACCTCGACCACCTGCACATCCGATGAGCGGGCCCCGCGTCGTCCTGGTCGGCCCCATGGGCGTCGGCAAGTCCACCGTCGGACAGCTGCTCGCCGAGCGGCTCGACGTCGCCTACCGGGACACCGACGACGACATCGTCGCCGAGGCCGGCCGGAGCATCGCGGAGATCTTCGTCGACGAGGGCGAGGACGCCTTCCGCGCGCTGGAGAAGCGGGCCGTGCGGCGCGCGCTCACCGAGCACGAGGGCGTCCTCGCGCTCGGCGGCGGCTCGATCCTGGACCCGGACACGCGCGGCCTGCTGGCCGGGCAGCGCGTGCTCTACCTGGCCATGGACGTCGAGGAGGCGGTCAAGCGCACCGGCCTGAACGCGGCCCGTCCGCTGCTCGCCGTCAACCCGCGCAAGCAGTGGCGCGAGCTGATGGAGGCCCGTCGTCACCTGTACGAGGGCGTGGCCACCGCCGTGGTCCCGACGGACGGCCGTACGCCCGAAGAGGTCGCCCAAGCAGCCCTGGACGCTTTGGAGTTGAAGGAAGCATGAGCAGCGAGTCCGTGACGCGGATCCGGATCGACGGCAGCGCGGGGTCGGATCCCTACGAGGTCCTGGTGGGCCGTCAGCTGCTGGGCGAGCTGGGCGGGCTCATCGGCGACCGGGTGAAGCGGGTCGCCGTGATCCACCCCGAGGCGCTCGCCGAGACCGGGGACGCGCTCCGCGCCGACCTGGCCGGGCAGGGCTTCGAGGCCGTGGCCATCCAGGTGCCCAACGCGGAGGAGGCCAAGACCGCCGAGGTCGCCGCGTACTGCTGGAAAGCGCTCGGCCAGTCCGGGTTCACCCGCACGGACGTCGTCGTGGGCGTCGGCGGCGGCGCGACCACCGACCTGGCCGGGTTCGTCGCCGCGACCTGGCTGCGCGGGGTGCGCTGGATCGCCGTCCCGACGACCGTGCTCGCCATGGTCGACGCGGCCGTCGGCGGCAAGACCGGCATCAACACCGCCGAGGGCAAGAACCTGGTCGGCTCCTTCCACCCGCCGGCCGGGGTGCTCTGCGACCTCGCCGCGCTGGACTCCCTCCCGGTCAACGACTACGTCTCGGGACTGGCCGAGATCATCAAGGCCGGCTTCATCGCCGACCCGGTGATCCTGGAACTCATCGAGTCGGACCCGGAGGCCGCCCGCACCCCGCAGGGCCCGCACACGGCCGAGCTCATCGAGCGCTCCATCCGGGTCAAGGCGGACGTCGTCTCCTCGGACCTCAAGGAGTCCGGCCTGCGGGAGATCCTCAACTACGGACACACCCTCGCGCACGCCATCGAGAAGAACGAGCGCTACAAGTGGCGGCACGGCGCCGCCGTCTCGGTGGGCATGCACTTCGCCGCCGAGCTGGGCCGGCTCGCGGGCCGGCTGGACGACGCCACGGCCGACCGGCACCGTACGGTCCTGGAGTCGGTCGGCCTCCCGTTGCACTACCGCCACGACCAGTGGCCCAAGCTGCTGGAGAACATGAAGGTCGACAAGAAGTCCCGCGGCGACCTGCTGCGCTTCATCGTCCTGGACGGTCTGGCCAAGCCGACCGTCCTCGAAGGGCCCGACCCGGCCGTCCTGCTCGCCGCCTACGGCGAGGTGGGCGAGTAGGACCGCCGGAGGGCCGGGCAGGTCCGCCCGGTCCCCTCGCGCCCGATTCGCTTGCCCCGGCGGGCACTTCGGGCCGCCCCCGGCCGTTCACACTGAGGACAGCCGGGGGCGGTACCGTTCGGACGGGGGCACCTCCCGCGCCCTTTAGGCTGTGGGAAGAACGGGGGGTCGCGCCCCCACCGCCAGCGCCCATTGCCTGTACGAGACGGAGTGGCACCGGATGCAGCACGCAGTGGGTTCTCCGCTGCCGCCGCCCCACCAGCCGGGGCACGGTCCGGCCGCCGGCTGGACGCCGGCCGCGCAACACCCGGCCCCGCACCAGCCGGGCAGCGCCCCGCACCAGCCGGGCAGCGCCCCGCACCAACCGGGTCATGCCGGCGCCCCCGCGGGCCCGCTCCCGCCCGCCCCCCAGCCGCCGGTCCCGGCCGTGCCGCCGCCCGCCCCGCAGCACGCCCCGCTCCCGCAAGCCGCCGACGCCACCGGGCACGTCCCGCTGCCGCCCGGCGGGCCGGTCCCCATGCCCGGCGCGCCGCCCGCCCCGACGGTTCCCGACCCGGCGGCCACCACGCTCGCGGTGCTGCTGATCGGCCCGGCGGGCGCCGGAAAGACCAGCGTCGCCAAGTACTGGGCCGACCACCGCAGGGTGCCCACCGCCCACGTCAGCCTCGACGACGTGCGCGAGTGGGTCCGCTCGGGCTTCGCGGACCCGCAGTCGGGGTGGAACGACCACTCCGAGGCCCAGTACCGGCTGGCCCGCCGCACCTGCGGTTTCGCCGCCCGCAACTTCCTGGCCAACGGCATCTCGTGCATCCTGGACGACGCGATCTTCCCCGACCGTCCGGCCGTGGGCCTGGGCGGCTGGAAGCGCCATGTGGGCCCGGGGCTGCTGCCCGTCGTCCTGCTGCCCGGCCTGGAAGTGGTCCTGGAGCGCAACGCGGCACGCTCCGGCAACCGCCGCCTCACCGACGAGGAGGTCGCCCGCATCCACGGCCGCATGGCCGGCTGGTACGGCTCCGGCCTGCCCATCATCGACAACTCCCAGTTGGACGTCCCGGCGACGGCCGCCGTTCTGGACGACGTGCTGGCCCGGGCGATCGCCAGCCCGCCCCAGTGGTAGCGAGCGGCGCCGGAGGCCGTCGCGCAGGCGGCTGACGGCCTGCCGGGCCCCGTCGGCCGGGGCGCGGCGGCGCAGCGCTCTTGGCGGCCCGTCCCCCGAACGCCTTCCCAACCGGCGCGATCGGGTCGGCGCTCCTAGGCTCGTGTCATGTCAGAGGTGCACGAATCCCGCCGAAACCGCCTAAGGGAACGTTGCCACGCGGCCGGCAGCGAGGCAGCGTTGATCTCCCGCCCCGCCAACGTGAGGTATCTCGCGGGCGCCGCCCCGAACGGCGCCGTTCTGCTCCTGGGCGGCCGGGAGGACCTCCTGGTCTGCTCCGAGCCGCCCGACGAGCGCCCGAGCGAGGGCCGACCGGACGACGCCCTGTGCGTCCACTCCCTGTCCCTCGCCGGAGGCGATCCCGCGGTCGCCGCCGCCGACCTGCTCGTGGCCCGGGGCGGCGACTCCCTCGCGGTCGAGGAACACCACCTCACGGTGTCCCGGCACCGTGAGATCCGCTCCGTGGCGCCCCGGCTGCGCCTGGCCGACCTCGGCGGCGCGGTGGAGCAGGCGAGGGTGGTGAAGGACGAGGAGGAGATCTCCTGCCTGCGGATCGGCGCCGAGATCGCCGACCAGGCCCTCGGGGAGCTGCTGGAGTCCATTCTGGTCGGCCGCACGGAACGCCACCTCGCCCTCGAACTGGAGCGACGCCTCGTCGACCACGGCGCCGACGGCCCCGCCTTCACCACGTCCGTCGGCACCGGCCCGAACTCCGGCCGGCGCGGGCACCGGCCGACCGACCGGCGGGTCGAGGAGGGCGACTTCCTCTCCGTCTGTCTGGGGGCGGCCTACCGCGGCTACCGCTGCGAGATCGGCCGCACTTTCGTGATCGGCACATCTCCGGCCGACTGGCAGATCGAGCTCTACGACCTCGTCTTCGCCGCTCAGCGCGCCGGACGCGAGGCCCTGGCACCCGGTGTGGCCTGCCGTGACGTGGATCGCGTGGCCCGCCAGGTGCTGGACTCCGCAGGGTACTCCGAAGGGCTTCCGGCGCTCACCGGGCACGGCGTCGGACTCGAAATCGAAGAGGACCCGCAGTTGACCCCCGCGGCCATGGGTAAACTGGACGCTTGCGTGCCGGTCACCGTCGAACCCGGGGTCCACCTACCGGGCCGGGGCGGTGTCCGGATCGATGACACGCTCGTCGTGCGCCCCGAGGCGGACGGCGGACCCGAGCTACTCACCATCACGACCAAGGAGCTGCTCGCCCTCTAGGCAGGTGCGTGCCCCGGGGTCGTCAACGCAGTCCAGGAGATTCCGCAACCGTGGCTTCCACGAACGACCTCAAGAACGGCCTGGTGCTCAAGCTCGAAGGCGGCCAGCTCTGGTCCGTCGTCGAGTTCCAGCACGTCAAGCCCGGCAAGGGCCCGGCCTTCGTGCGCACCAAGCTGAAGAACGTGCTGTCCGGCAAGGTGGTCGACAAGACCTTCAACGCCGGCGTCAAGGTCGAGACGGCCACTGTCGACAAGCGCGACATGCAGTTCTCGTACATGGACGGCGAGTACTTCGTCTTCATGGACATGGAGACCTACGACCAGCTCATGGTCGACCGCAAGGCGGTCGGCGACGCCGCCAACTTCCTGATCGAGGGCTTCACGGCCACCGTCGCGCAGCACGAGGGCGAGGTGCTCTTCGTCGAGCTGCCGGCCGCCGTCGAGCTCGTCGTCCAGGAGACCGAGCCGGGCCTGCAGGGCGACCGCTCCACCGGCGGCACCAAGCCCGCCACCCTGGAGACCGGTCACCAGATCCAGGTCCCGCTCTTCATCACCACCGGTGAGAAGATCAAGGTCGACACCCGTACCAGCGACTACCTCGGCCGGGTGAACAGCTAACCGTGGCTGCCCGCAACACGGCCCGCAAGCGTGCCTTCCAGATCCTCTTCGAGGGCGACCAGCGCGGAGCCGATGTCCTGACGGTCCTCGCGGACTGGGTCCGGCTCTCCCGGGCCGACACCCGGCAGCCGCCGGTGAGCGAGTACACGATGCGGTTGGTCGAGGGCTACGCGGAGCACGCGCGGCGCATCGACGACCTGCTCTCGCAGTACTCGGTCGGCTGGACGCTGGACCGGATGCCGGTCGTCGACCGCAACATCCTGCGGCTCGGCGCCTATGAGCTGATCTGGGCCGACGAGACCCCGGACGCCGTCGTTCTCGACGAGATGGTGCAGCTGGCGAAGGAGTTCTCGACGGACGAGTCGCCCTCGTTCGTCAACGGTCTGCTCGGCCGCCTCAAGGAGCTCAAGCCGTCCCTGCGGCGCGAATAGCTCCGCCGGGAGCCCCCGGGAGCCGCCGCGGCCACGCTCGCCGACGACGGCGCCGCACCCGCTACGCCGTCGTCAACGCCGGCATCAGCGGCAACGCACCCGGGACCGCGGGTCGCCGTGCGCGGCCTGCGGGCCGTCTGCGGCTTGTCGCGCAGTCCCGCGCCCGGTGGGGGCGCGAGTACGTCTGAGGGCCCACAGCATGCGCTGTGGGCCCTCAGACGTAC
>NZ_JBHVYK010000131.1:0-15652 GCF_042880855.1 Streptomyces sp. NPDC058291 | reverse complement strand
GCAGCCATTAACGAGTGGCTGTGACCAGCACTTTCGCAACAGACCCTAGCCGCCGCAGCGTCCGATCGTCTGCCGTAGGGCGGTCCGCGTGAAGGCGTGTCGAAAGCGGTTACCGCGAGCGCCCGGCAACCGCGTGGCCGAGTCGTTTCGCGACCGGTTGCCGAGCCCGTCGCGTAACCGGTTGCTGCCGTTGTCTCGCAACCGGTTGCCGCAACCGTCGCGCGCCCAGTCGCCACGTTGGTCTCGCAACCGGTTACCGAGCCTGTCTCGGCGACCGGTTTCGCCACCGGTTGCGGGCCCGTCTCTGCGGCCGGTTTCTCAACCGGTTACCTCGTCGTTGCTCTCATGAGAACCGGTGCCGATGCATTTCTGGCCCGCGAGAAAAAGGATCAGCGTGGGCAGATGGCCTGGACGGCCGTAGCCGAGATCGTTCCCAGTGGGCGGAGTCAGGGCCCTGGAAGCGGAACGGCGACGTCGAGATCGCGCCAAGATCTCGAGAGGGCATGCCGAGAAGCGGGACGGAGAACTCGTTGCAGACGACTGTGCCCTTGATATAGGGGAACTGGTGCCCCGGCCCGCGCCGTCCGACTCGGCGTGATCACCGAGCGCCGCCGGTGTGACGTTCGCCGCTCCTCCCGACAGGGGTGTGCAGCTACGTTACCCACAAGTAGCATGGGTTCTGAGCGCGCGCTCAGCGCTTGCGTGTCGCAGCAGTGCCACCCCGCACCCTGGAGGAGAGCCATCGTGCCTCGTACCGTCAGGGACGTCGTCTTCGTAGACGGCGTCCGTACCCCGTTCGGCAAGGCGGGCCCGAAGGGCATCTACCACGAGACCCGGGCCGACGACCTCGTCGTGAAGGCGATCCGGGAGCTGCTGCGCCGCAACCCCGGTCTCGACCCGAAGAAGATCGACGAGGTCGCCATCGCCGCGACCACGCAGATCGGCGACCAGGGTCTGACCCTCGGCCGCACCGCCGGCATCCTGGCCGGCCTGCCGACCTCCGTGCCCGGCTACTCCATCGACCGCATGTGCGCGGGCGCCCTGACGGCCGTCACCGCGGTGGCCGGCTCCGTCGCCTTCGGCGCGTACGACGTCGCCATCGCCGGCGGCGTCGAGCACATGGGCCGCCACCCGATGGGCGAGGGCGTGGACCCGAACCCGCGCTTCGTGAGCGAGAAGCTGGTCGACGAGTCCGCCCTGTTCATGGGCATGACCGCGGAGAACCTGCACGACCGTTACCCGCAGATCACCAAGCAGCGCGCCGACGAGTACGCGGTGCGCTCCCAGGAGAAGGCCGCCAAGGCGTACGCCAACGGCAAGATCCAGGCCGACCTGGTGCCGATCTCGGTGCGCCGCACCAACGCGGAGGCCGGTGAGACGGGCTGGGGCCTGGTCACCGCCGACGAGCCGATGCGCCCGGGAACGACGCTGGAGAACCTGTCCGGCCTCAAGACCCCCTTCCGCGTCCACGGGCGGGTCACCGCCGGCAACGCGGCCGGTCTGAACGACGGTGCGACCGCTTCCCTCATCGCTTCCGAGGACTTCGCGCGCGAGAACGACCTGCCGGTCAAGATGCGTCTGGTGGCGTACTCCTTCGCGGGAGTCGAGCCGGAGGTCATGGGCTACGGTCCGATCCCGGCGACGGAGAAGGCCCTCGCCCAGGCGGGTCTGTCCATCTCCGACATCGGTCTGTTCGAGATCAACGAGGCCTTCGCCGTACAGGTCCTGGCCTTCCTCGACCACTACGGCATCGCCGACGACGACGAGCGCGTCAACCAGTACGGCGGCGCGATCGCGTTCGGTCACCCGCTGGCCTCCTCCGGCGTCCGGCTTATGACGCAGCTGGCCCGCCAGTTCGAGGAGCAGCCGAACGTCCGCTACGGCCTGACCACCATGTGCGTCGGCTTCGGCATGGGCGCGACGGTCGTCTGGGAGAACCCCCACTTCGAGTCCGCCGGAGGCGACAAGTGAGCACCACCACCGCTGAGCTTCTGAAGGGCGCGGCCGAGCTGTTCCCGGACGAGGTCGTCACCCAGGCGCACGTACGTCACCTGGACCTGCCGTTCGGTGCGGGGCGCTTCGCCCTGATCACGCTGGACAACGGCTTCGACCACACGAAGCCGACGACTTTCGGGCCGCAGTCCCTCGCCAACCTCGACGTGGCGATCGACCAGGTCGAGAAGGAGGCGGCGGCCGGCGAGATCGTCGGTGTCGGCGTCACCGGCAAGCCGTTCATCTTCGCCGTGGGCGCGGACCTCAAGGGCGTCGAGCTCCTCAAGGAGCACCAGGACGCGCTGGCCATCGGCAAGGGCGGCCACGAGGTCTTCAAGCGTCTCGCGGGCCTCGCGGTCCCGACCTTCGCCTACTACAACGGCGCGGCGATGGGCGGTGGCGTCGAGGTCGGTCTGCACTGCCGGTACCGCACGGTGTCCGCGGCGCTGCCCGCGTTCTCGCTGCCCGAGGTCTTCCTCGGCCTGGTCCCCGGCTGGGGCGGCTGCACGCTGCTGCCGAACCTGATCGGCGCGGACAAGGCCGTCTCGGTGATCATCGAGAACTCGCTGAACCAGAACAAGCAGCTCAAGGGCGTGCAGGTCTACGAGCTGGGGATCGCCGACGCCCTGTTCGAGGGCGCGGACTTCCTGGAGCAGTCGCTGCTGTGGACGGCGTCCGTCCTCAAGGGCGAGATCGTCGTCGACCGCCCGGTGATCGACCGCGGCGAGGCCTGGGACCAGGCCGTCGCGCGCGGCCGGTTCATCGCGGACAGCAAGGTGCACGGCGCGGCCCCGGCCGCCTACCGTGCCCTCGACATCATCGCCGCCGCCAAGAACGGCGACCTCCAGCAGGGCTACGACGCCGAGGACGCGGCGCTCGCCGACCTCATCATGGGCGGCGAACTGCGCGCCGGCATCTACGCGTTCAACCTCGTGCAGAAGCGCGGCAAGCGCCCGGCCGGCGCCCCGGACAAGTCGCTGGCCCGTCCGGTCACCAAGGTCGGCGTGGTGGGCGCGGGCCTGATGGCCTCGCAGCTCGCGCTTCTGTTCCTGCGCCGCCTGGAGGTGCCGGTCGTGCTGACCGACATCGACCAGGAGCGCGTCGACAAGGGTGTGGGCTATGTCCACGCCGAGATCGAGAAGCTGCTCGGCAAGGGCCGCATCAACCAGGACAAGGCCAACCGTCTCAAGGCGCTGGTGTCCGGCGTCCTGGACAAGGCCGAGGGCTTCTCCGACGCGGACTTCATCATCGAAGCCGTGTTCGAGGAGATCGGCGTCAAGCAGCAGGTGTTCGCGGAGGTCGAGGCGGTCGCCCCGGCGCACGCGATCCTCGCCACCAACACCTCTTCGCTGTCGGTCTCCGAGATGGCGTCGAAGCTGAAGAACCCCGAGCGGGTCGTGGGCTTCCACTTCTTCAACCCGGTCGCGATCCTGCCGCTGCTGGAGATCGTGCGCGGCGAGCAGACCGACGACGCCTCCCTGGCCACCGCCTTCGCCGTCGCCAAGAAGCTGAAGAAGACCGCGGTTTTGGTGAAGGACGCCCCGGCGTTCGTCGTGAACCGCATTCTGACCCGTTTCATGGGCGAGGTGCAGAACGTCATCGACGAGGGCACCCCGGTCGAGGTGGCGGAAAAGGCGGTGGAACCGCTCGGCCTGCCGATGTCCCCGCTGGTCCTGCTGGAGCTGGTGGGCCCGGCCATCGGCCTGCACGTCTCGGAAACGCTGAACCGTGCGTTCCCGGACCGTTTCACCGTCTCCCCGAACCTCGCGGCCGTCGTCAAGGCCGGCAAGCGCGGTTTCTACGTCTACGACAGCGGCAAGCCCGAGCTGGACCCCGAGGTCTCCGCGCTCCTGCAGCAGGGCGACACCGTCCTGACCGAGGAGCAGGTGCGTGCGCGCGTCCTGGACGCGGTGGCGCAGGAGATCGGGCTCATGCTCGACGAGGGCGTCGTCGCCGAGGCGCAGGACATCGACCTCTGCCTGATCACGGGCGCGGGCTGGCCCTTCCACCTGGGCGGCATCACGCCGTACCTGGACCGCGAGGGCGTCTCCGAGCGGGTGAACGGCAAGAAGTTCCTGGCTCCGGGCCTGGCGTCGGTTCCGGCGTAACGACTGTGACCGTGTGCACGACGTGCACCTGAAGAGGGCCTCCGCTCATCGGCGGAGGCCCTCTTGCGTGTCACGGGGCGGCCACGGGGTCGCCTCGCCCGCCGTCCACCGTCCCGGTCCGTCTGACAGGTTCGTCATCCTGGCGTGGGCAACGATCGTGTCGTCAAGGCATCGGTCCGCCGGACCGTCAAGACGTCAAGATCTCAAGGCATCGGGTCCCCACTCCGTCAAGCCGATCAAGTCATCACAGGCGTTCAAGCGGTCAGGCCGTCTGTCAGGCCGTCAAGCCTGGCCGTCAAGCCATCAACCCCTGGGCCAGGCCGTCAAGCGATCAAGCCGTCAGACCGACTGCCAGGCCGTCAGGGCCAGGCCCGGCTCGTCCTTGCGGCGGGTGAGGAGCAGAGCGCCGGTCGACGGGGACAGGGCCGCCGCGACCACCCGGTCCTGGTGGTCCTTGGCGAGCGCGACCACCGCGTCGGCGGGCAGCGGCGGCCCGGACTCGGTCCACCAGGCGCCGGCCGACTCGCGCTCGGTGGGGTACGCGGCGAAGGCGACGCGGCCGCCGGCCGAGCGCTGGGCGAGCAACGTGCAGTCGTGGCCGTCGATTTCGGTGCGGACGGCGGCGACCGGGCCGGGCCCGGCGGCGGTCAGCAGCGCGGCCGGCTCGCCGCCGGGGCGCCAGGCGCACAGATCGCCGGAGCCGTCGGTGTAGAAGACGGTGGTGTGCTCCGCGGAGGTGGCCAGGGCCCGCAGGGTCCCCGCCCGCACCGGTGCCCGGAGCGGCTCCTGGAGCACCGGTGCGGCGCCCTCGGACGTCTGCCGCCAGTGCAGGATCCCGGCGGGCGCGGTCGCGTACGCCTCGACGCGGCCCGACTCGGCGGTCACCGCGACGGGGGCCTCCTGGACGCCCTGTCCCTGGAGGTCGCGCCAGGGTTCCCAGCCGCCCTTCTCCTTCTGGGCGATCATGCCCAGCCCGGCGTCGGCCTTGCGGACGAAGAGGTACGCGCGTCCCTGCGCGTCGACGGCGACGGCGGGCGTGCCGGTACGGTCGCCCTTCTTGTCGGGATGCCCGACGGGCGCCCAGTCCAGGGCGGCGAGCAGCGGCCGGAAGTGCGTGGAGTGCACCAGGCCCGTCACCCCCTTCAGCGTCGTCCACCAGGAGGCCAGGTGGGCGTAGCCGTCGGGACCCTGGCCGATGCCCGGGACGGGATGGATCTTCTGGTCGCCGCCGACCGTGCGCGGGGCCGCCCAGGGACCTCCCGGGAAGCGTTCCGCCCGGCACAGGACGGCGTCGTCCGCTATCAGATAGACAGCGAGCCGCCCGTCGCGGCCGCGCAGGAGCCAGTCGCCGTTCACCGGATCACCTTATGTTCCGGCCGCCGCGGTGCCCGCGCGCGGGTCACGCTCGGGGGGCCGGCCGTGCGACGGTGGGCCGTATGGACGACAACAGGGCGCTTCTCGTGATCGTGGACGCGGCGAACGTCGTCGGGTCGGTGCCCGACGGCTGGTGGCGTGACCGGCGGGGGGCCGCGGAGCGACTGCGCGACCGGCTGGCCGCAGGCGGGCTTCCGGAGGGCCTCGGGCCCGTGGAGATCGTCCTGGTGGTGGAGGGCGCCGCGCGCGGGGTGGCGCCGGTGCCCGGCGTGCGGGTGGAAGCGGCGTCCGGCAGTGGCGACGACCGTGTCGTGGAGTTGGTCGCCGCGGCCGCACCGCGGCCCAGTCTGGTCGTGACGGCCGACCGGGAGCTGCGCCGCCGGGTGACAGAGCTCGGCGCGGACGTCACCGGGCCGCGCACGGTGCGGGGCTGAGGCGAGGCCGAGGCCGAGGCCGGGCGGCGCTTCGAATCCCGCTTCCCGCGCCTGCGGCGCGTCGGGCGCTCGGCACGACGGCGTTCGGCACGACGGCGTTCGGCGCGACCGACGGCCGGCACGACCGACGGCCGGCGCGACGGCGTTCGGCACGGCGGCGTTCGGCACGACCGACGGCCGGCGCCGCACACGGTGTGCGGGGCCGGCCAGGGAGTCGGATCCGGCCGCGGATCGCGCGCCGACCGTGTGGAGCCCGTGCGCGGCCCGGTGCACGGACGGCCGCGGAGGGGCCGTGGAGGCGGCTGTGGGGCCGTCAGACGGTGTCGCCGCGGGTGGACCCGGCGGCCCCGGCGGGAGCCTCCTCAGGGCGGGCCAGACGGCTGTGGGAGCGGCCGTAGAGGAAGTACACGGCGAACCCGACGACCATCCAGATGCCGAACCGCAGCCAGGTCTCGGCGGGCAGGTTGAGCATCAGCCACAGCGAGGCGCACACCGACAGGATCGGCAGGAACGGCACCCACGGGGTGCGGAAGGACCGGGGCAGGTCGGGGCGCGACCTGCGCAGGATGATCACTCCGAGCGCGACGACGATGAAGGCGAACAGGGTGCCGATGTTCACCAGCTCGGCGAGCTCGCTCAGGCTGGTGAAGCCGGCCAGGATCGCGATGAGCACGCCGAGCAGGATGGTCGGCCGGTGCGGGGTCCGGAACCGCGGGTGGACGTGGGAGAAGAAGCGCGGCAGCAGTCCGTCGCGGCTCATGGCGAAGAAGACCCGGGTCTGTCCGAGGAGCAGGATCATGCAGACCGTCGTGAGGCCGACGGCGGCGCCGAAGCTGATGAAGCCCGCGAACCAGGGGTGCCCGGTGGACTTGAAGGCGTCGGCGAGCGGGGCGCTCACGGACAGCTTGGTGTAGTGCTCCATCCCGGTGACGACGATCGACACGGCGACGTACAGGACCGTGCAGATGATGAGCGAGCCGATGATGCCGCGGGGCATGTCGCGCTGCGGGTTCCTGGTCTCCTCGGCGGCGGTGGCGACGACGTCGAAGCCGATGAAGGCGAAGAAGACGACGGAGGCGGCGGTGAAGATGCCCATCACGCCGAAGTTGGACGGCGCCCAGCCGAAGATCAGTTGGATCAGCGGGGCCTTGAGGCCGCCGCCCGCGTCGACGGGCTGCGCCTTCGGGATGAAGGGGTCGTAGTTGTCGCCGTGGATCAGGAAGGCGCCCGCGACGATCACGGTCAGGACGACGATCACCTTGATGGCGACCACGACCGAGGTGACGCGCGCGGAGAGCTTCGTGCCGACCACGAGGATGGCGGTCAGCACCAGGACCAGCGCGGCGGCGAGGATGTCGAAGCCGAAGCCGTGGGCGCCCTCCCGGCCGCTGAGCGCCGCCGGCAGGTGCCAGCCCGCGTTGTCCAGCAGCGAGGCGATGTAGCCGGACCAGCCGACGGCCACCACCGCCGTGCCGAGGGCGAACTCCAGGACCAGGTCCCAGCCGATGATCCAGGCGGGCAGTTCCCCCAGGGAGGCGTAGGAGAAGGTGTACGCGGAGCCGGCCACCGGGACGGTGGAGGCGAACTCGGCGTAGCAGAGCGCGGCGAGCGCGCAGACGACCCCGGCCACCACGAAGGCCAGGGCGACGGCGGGGCCGGCGTTGTTCTTGGCGACCGTGCCGGTGAGGACGAAGATGCCGGTGCCGATGATGACGCCGACGCCGAAGACGGTCAGGTCCAGCGCGGACAAGGACTTCTTGAGCGCGTGTTCTGGCTCCTCGGTATCGAGGATGGACTGCTCGACCTTCTTCGTCCGGAAGAGGGTGCTGCTCACGGGGTACCTCCCACGCTGTGTCGTCCTCGACATGATCGAGAGGGGGCGTAGACCGTATGCCCCGGCGCGGGCCGGTTAACGCGAACGGACCGGTTCCACCACTCTTCACAGTGGTGGAACCGGTCCGTCCGGGCCTGTCGGCCGCTCTGCGACGGCGTCAGTCGCGGGCGGGCTGCACGGAGTCGGCCTCGGCTGCCTGGCTGCCGTACCTTCCGTCGAGCTTGGAGACCAGGCCGGTGACCTGGCGGGCGATGTCGGGGGCGGTGAGGCCGATCTCGGCCATGACCTCGGCGCGGGAGGCGTGGTCGAGGAAGCGCGGCGGGATGCCGAAGTCGCGCAGCGGGACGTCGACGCCGGCGTCGCGCAGGGCCTGGGCGATCGTCGAGCCGACGCCGCCCACGCGCGAGTTGTCCTCGACGGTGACGACCACCCGGTGGCGCTCCGCGAGGGGGGCCATGGCCTCGTCGACGGGCTTGACCCAGCGCGGGTCGACGACCGTGGCGGTGATGCCCTGGCGGTCCAGGAGGGTCGCGATCTCCAGGCACATCGGGGCGAGGGCGCCCACGGAGACCAGGAGCACGTCCGGGGTGTCGGTGCCGCTGTCGCGCAGTACGTCCATGCCGCCGACGCGTCCCACGGCGGGCACGGCGGGGCCGACGGCGCCCTTGGAGAAGCGGACGACGGTGGGGGCGTCCTCGACCTGGACGGCCTCGCGCAGCTGGGCCCGGACCTGGTCGGCGTCGCGCGGGGCGGCCAGCCTGAGGCCGGGGACGACCTGCAGGATCGACATGTCCCACATGCCGTTGTGGGAGGCGCCGTCGGTGCCGGTGACGCCGGCCCGGTCCAGGACGAACGTCACGCCGCACTTGTGGAGGGCGACGTCCATGAGGACCTGGTCGAAGGCGCGGTTGAGGAAGGTGGCGTACACCGCGAACACCGGGTGGACCCCGCCCGCGGCCAGTCCGGCGGCGGAGACGGCGGCGTGCTGTTCGGCGATGCCGACGTCGTAGACCCGGTCGGGGAAGGCCTTGGCGAACTTGTCGAGGCCGACCGGCTGGAGCATGGCGGCGGTGATCGCGACGATGTCCTCGCGCTCCTTGCCGAGCTCGACCATCTCCTCGCCGAAGACGGACGTCCAGTCGGCGCCGGAGGTGGCGATCGGCAGACCGGTGTCGGGGTGGATCTTGCCGACGGCGTGGAAGCGGTCGGCCTCGTCCTGGAGGGCCGGCTGGTAACCGCGGCCCTTCTCGGTGAGGCAGTGCACGATGACCGGGCCGCCGAAGCGCTTGGCGCGGGCCAGGGCGGACTCCAGGGCCTCGATGTCATGGCCGTCGATCGGGCCGACGTACTTGAGGCCGAGGTCCTCGAACATGCCCTGGGGGGCGATGAAGTCCTTCAGGCCCTTCTTGGCGCCGTGCAGGGTCTCGTAGAGGGGCCTGCCGACGACCGGGGTGCGCTCCAGGAGGTCCTTGCCGCGGGCGAGGAAGCGCTCGTAGCCGTCGGTGGTACGCAGGGTGGCGAGGTGGTTGGCGAGGCCGCCGATGGTCGGCGCGTAGGAGCGCTCGTTGTCGTTGACGACGATGACCAGCGGGCGGTCGCCGTCGGCGATGTTGTTCAGCGCCTCCCAGGCCATGCCGCCGGTGAGCGCCCCGTCGCCGATGACGGCGACCACGTGGTCGCCGCGGTCGAGGATCTGGTTGGCCTTGGCGAGGCCGTCGGCCCAGCCGAGCACCGTGGAGGCGTGGCTGTTCTCGATGACGTCGTGCTCGGACTCCGCCTGCGAGGGGTAGCCGGACAGGCCGCCCTTCATCTTCAGCCGGGAGAAGTCCTGCCGGCCGGTGAGCAGCTTGTGCACGTAGGACTGGTGGCCGGTGTCCCAGAGCACCTTGTCCTTGGGCGACTCGAAGACCCGGTGCAGGGCGATGGTGAGCTCGACCACGCCGAGGTTGGGCCCGAGGTGGCCGCCGGTCTTGGAGACGGCGTCGACGAGGAAGGTCCGGATCTCCCCTGCCAGCTGGTCCAGCTCCTCCAGGCTGAGCCGGTCCAGATCGCGCGGTCCCCTGATGCGGGTCAGCAGCGGCACCCGTGCCTCCTTGCAGTAAAAGCTGATCGAGCTGTTGCCGGGCTTGTCGAGTCTAATGTTCCGCCCGGGCGGCCGGTGTCCGGCCCGTGCGTCGTGCGTCACGCGAACGGGCGTACCCGGGATCGGACCGTCCTATGACACGACCGCGCCCGGTCATCACCGGTCATCAGATGACTGTCGACACGACTGTGCCCGGTCATCTGTGCCCGGTCATCACATGACTGTGGACACGACTGTGCCCGGTCATCACATGACTGTGGACACGAGGCTGGGCGAGGAACTGGACGCCGCGGTGCGACGCCGCTCATGGCGTCGCCTTCCCCGGCAACCCCGCGACCGTGCCCGGTCATCACATCACTGTGCCCGGCATCCGTGGGGATGCCGGGCACGGGTCCTGCGGTGATGCCTCAGCCGCGGCCGGCGGCCTTCTGGCTCTTGCGGGACACCGAGTCGATGACGACGGCGCCGAGCAGCACGCCACCGGTGATCATGTACTGGATCGAGGTGTTCATGTTGAGCAGGTCAAGTCCGGTCTGGATGGACTGGATGACCAGCATGCCCAGGAGGGCGGACCAGACGGTGCCGCGGCCGCCGAAGAGGCTGGTTCCGCCGATGACGGCCGCCGCGATGGCGAGCATCAGGGTGTTGCCGCCGCCGGCGCTCAGCGACGCGCCCGCGGTCTGGCCGGCGAAGAACATGCCGCCGACCGCCGCGAACCCGCCGGAGATGGCGAACACGGTGATGCGGACGAGCGGGACGTTGATGCCGGCCCGGCGGGCGGCCTCGATGCCGCCGCCGACCGCGAACACCTTGCGGCCGTACGTGGTGCGTCGCAGCACGAAGTCCACGATCACCAGCGCCGCCAGGAAGATCACCAGCGCGTTGGAGACGCCGGAGGCGTTGTTCAGCACGGCGGCGGAGACGAACGAGGCGAGCGCGAGCAGGCCCACGCGCAGGATGATCTCGCTGGTCGCCCGGAACGGCACGCCGGCCGCTCGGCGACGGCGCTGCTCACCGAAGTTGCCGACCGCGGACAGCACGACGGCGAGGCCGGCCAGGATGTAGGCGCCGATGATGGCCTGGTCCATGAAGAACGAGTTCTGGCCGAGCAGGTGGACCGGGCCGGAGTCCGACGGCAGGTTGATCGTGCCGCTGGAACCCAGCAGCCACAGCATCAGACCGTTCCACCCGAGGAAACCGGCCAGGGTCACCACGAATGCCGGTACGCCGATCCTGGCGAAGAACCATCCCTGCAGGGCGCCGACGGCGATGCCGGTGAGGACCGCCAGGACCAGCGACACCCATGGGTTCACGCCGTGGTCCGTCACGAAGACGGCGAACAATGCGGACGCCAGACCGCTCACGGAACCGACCGACAGGTCGATCTCGCCGAGCAGCAGCACGAACACCAGGCCGATGGCGAGCATGCCGGTGGCCGACAGGAAGTAGCTGATGTTGGAGAGGTTGGCGGCGCTCAGGAAGCGGTCGTTCTGCAGCTGGAAGATCGTCCAGATGACGATCAGGCCGATGACGACCGGGATCTGACCGAGCTCACCGCCCTTGACCTTGCGCTTGAACTCGGTGAGGTAGCCCTTGAGGCCCTCTTCGCGGATCAGCAGCCGCGGGTCGACGACGGTGACCGGCGCGGCCGTCGGGTCGTCGGCGGGGGCCACGGTCTCCTGGTCCTCGACGACGCCCTTGGTCTTGCGGACCTCGGTCGCCGTCGCGGCCTTCTCGGTCTTCGTGCCCTTCACGGGCTCCGAGGAGTCGCTCTTGACGGGCTTCGACGTGTCGCTCACTTTGCCGCCTCCGCGGTGCGACGCCCCGCACGACGGGTCACGGCGTTGTCCGTGGCGCCCGTGATGGCGGCGATGATCTCTTCGTGGCTGGTGTCCTTCACGGGGAAGGAGCCGTTGTTCTTGCCCAGACGCAGGACGGCGACGGTGTCGGCGACCGCCTTGACGTCGGCCATGTTGTGGCTGATGAGGATGACGCCGAGGTCGCGCTCGCGCAGCCGCTCGACCAGGTCGAGGACCTGCGCGGTCTGCTCCACGCCCAGGGCGGCGGTGGGCTCGTCGAGGATGACGACCTTCGGGTCGCCGATCAGCGCGCGGGCGATGGCGACGACCTGACGCTGGCCTCCGGAGAGGCTCGCGATCGGGATGCGCACGCTCGGGATGCGGATGGAGAGCGTGGACAGCAGTTCCCGCGCGTTCTTCTCCATCGTCACCTCGTCGATGACGCCGCGGTGCAGCAGCTCACGTCCGAGGTAGAGGTTGCCGACCACGTCGAGGTTGTCGCACAGCGCGAGGTCCTGGTAGACGGTCGCGACGCCGAGTCCCTGCGCGTCGTGCGGCCGGTTGATGCTGACCGGCTTTCCCTCCCACTCGATGACGCCCTCATCGATGGGATGGACACCCGCGATCGTCTTGACCAGGGTGGACTTTCCTGCGCCGTTGTCGCCCACCAGGGCGACCACTTCTCCGGCGTGGACCTCCAGCTCGACGTCGGTGAGTGCCTGGACCGCACCGAATCGCTTGGAGACCCCGCGCAACGCCAACACGGGCGTAGCGGACACGTGAACCATCTCCTTCGCCGCCTGACCGGCGGGGATGCCGCGCGCAAGGAACAGGCGCGGAGGGATGTGCGCGACGCGCGGGTGACGCGGCGTCGACGCACGAGGTTTACAAGATGAACATGCGCGAATCCGCTGCTCTTGGCAACGGTTCCGTCCGACGCCCGCCCCGGCAGCGGGGTGTGAAGGTGGGGCGGGCGTCGGACAGGTCTCGCGGGACCGCCGGGGCGGTCGACGGGCCCGAGGAGGGCCCGGAGGCGGCTCACAGCCGCCTTCGGGCTTGGTTCCTCGCGACCCGGGTCTGCTACTGGATGCCGGCGGCCTTGCAGGCGGCGGCGTACTGCGCGGTGCAGATGTCGGCGGCGGTGTACAGCCCGTCCTTGATCACCGTGTCCTTGATGTTGGCCTTGGTGACCGACACCGGGGTCAGCAGCTGCGAGGGCACCTTGTCGCCGGAGCCGCTGGTCAGCGTGGCGGTGGCCAGGGACTTGATGTCCTTGCCCTCCAGCAGGTTGACGGCGAGCTGAGCGGCGGTCTCGGCCTCGGGCTTGTAGGCCTTGTAGACCGTGGCGGACTGGGTGCCGGCGACGATGCGCTGGATGGCCGCGAGCTCCGCGTCCTGACCGGTCAGCGGGATGTTGCTGATCTTCGCACCCTTGAGGGTGTTGGCGATGCCGCCGGCCATGCCGTCGTTGGCGGCGTAGACGCCCGCGATGTTCTTCGCGCCCAGCTGGGTGATGGCCGCGGACATCTTCTGCGCGGCGACGGTGTCCTTCCACAGGCCGGACTGCTCGTAGGCGATGTCGACCTTGCTGTTGAGGATCTTGTGCGCACCCTGCTTGAACTGGGCGGCGTTCGGGTCGGCGTCGTCACCGTTGATCATGACGATCTTCGACTTCGGGGTGGCCTTGGCGCCGAGAGCGTCGAGCAGGGCCTGGCCCTGGAGCTCGCCGACCTTGACGTTGTCGAAGGAGACGTAGGCGCTGACCGGGCCCTGGGCGAGACGGTCGTACGCGACGACCTTGACGCCCTTGTCCACCGCGGACTTGATGGAGGACTTGATCGCGGCCGAGTCCTGGGCGGAGATCACGATGACCTTCACGCCCTTGGTGACCATGTTGCTGACCTGCTGGGCCTGCTTGGCCGGGTCGGCCGCGGCGTTCGCGTACTCCAGCTTGCAGTCGGAGCAGAGCGCCTTGACCTTGGCGTCGAAGTACGGCTTGTCGAACTTCTCGTACCGCGCGGTGACGCTGTCGGGAAGCAGCAGGCCGATGGACTTGTCGCCCGAGCTGCTGCTGCCGGAGTCGCTGCCCTTGTCGCCTGCCTTGCCGCAAGCGGCAATGGACAGTGCCATGGAGACGGCGGTGGCGCCGATCACGACTCTACGCATCGTTGCGTTCATTTGGGGTGTGCCTCCCTGACAGGGCCGCAACGCTGCGGCCGAGGTGGCTGGAAGTCAACTCGGCCACACGTGCGACGTCAAGAAGTAAATACTTAACGAGATGGCAACGGCGTCATTCGTTCTCTAAGTGAAGGCGGGTGTCGCGGCGGTCAGCGTGCCATCCAAAAGGGTCGAATCACCCATCTCGCTCAGCGCGAGAGCAAGCGCTCCGAGCACTTCGGCACGGCCCCCAAGTGCCCCTGGGAGAACGGAGAGTTGACGCGCCGCACTCGGGATCGCATAGCGGCCGACGGACTCCCTTATCGGACCGAGCACCAGCTCACCGGCCTCGGCGAGATCGCCGCCGAGGACCACCCGGCTCGGGTTCAGTAGATTGCAGAGATTGGCGACTCCACTGCCGATGTGTCGGCCGACGTCGGCGATCACCCGACGGCAGCCCGGGTCTCCGTCCCTGGCCAGCCGCACGACGCCTTCCATCGTCAGATCGGTGCCGTGGCTGGACTGAAGGAGCGGCAGCACGTAGCGCGCGGCCGCGAAGGTCTCCAGGCAGCCCCGGTTTCCGCAGCGGCAGACGGGGCCGGACTCATCGAGTGTAATATGTCCGATTTCTCCCGCGGTACCACCCGGTCCGCGGTAGATCTTCCCCTCGATCACCAGACCGGCGCCGACACCGCTCGCGACCTTGATGTACGCGAGATCGCGCACGCCTCTGCCGCTGCCCCAGACCATCTCGCCGAGGGCCCCGAGGTTGGCGTCGTTGTCCACGTGCACCGCGACGCCGAGCCGGCCTTTCATCTCCTCGGCCGGCCTGGTGCCGATCCAGCCGGGCAGGATCGCCGAGGAGCCCAGCGTGCCGGACTCCAGATCGATCGGCCCGGGGACGCCGAGACCCACTCCGGCGACCTTCGTGCGATCCACCCCGGTGGCCTCGATCAACCGGCTGACCAGCTGTTCCGCCCGGTCGAAGCCCTGCGTCGACGAGGCGTCGACGTCCAGGGGCTCGGATTCCTCGGCGAGCACCTGATGGGCCAGGTTGCCCACGGCGACCCGGAGATGCGTATGGCCGAAATCGACCCCGATGACGATGCCCGCGTCACCGCTCAGACTGACACTGCGAGCCCTGCGTCCGCCCGCCGAGGTGGGCGTCACCTCGACCGTGCCGCCGTCCTTCAGTTCCCGCACGATGTTGGAGACGGTCGCGGCCGACAGACCCGTTGTCCGGGCGATCTCCGCCTGCGTGAGGGACCCGGCCAGACGCACGGCGCGTACGACTCGCTCCAGGTTGGCTCGGTGCAGCGACGACTGCGACCCCGGAGTCTCCACGACGACCTCCTGCGCGCGGGACCGCTTCGATGAGGCCCCGTCTATGTCCAACTAGTGAACTCTAAGCTGAGCTGTTCGGGTCGCCTCCCGTCAAGAGGTTGAACAGTATCCGCCTGTTTGCAAAGAGACACGGAGGGTGGCGAAGCTGTCGATCGCGGGGCGTACGGGGCCGGGTGCGGGGCGTGGCGAACGGCACAGGGTCGGGCACGTCACGCGCTCTCACCGCTTCGGCCCATCGCCTCTCACCCACTCGCCTGATGACGGCCGGCAGGAGGGGCGGGGAGCGGCCGGGACGCGGCCGTGGGGTCGAGCGGCGGGCGGCCGGGACGCGGGCGAGAGGCTGGTGGAGCGGTGGAGTGGTGGTCGAAAGGCGGGCGGCCCGAGTGGCGGCCCGACGGACGGGCCCGCGCCGTCGTGCCGCCCCGGGGGGGCCTCCCAGCGGGCCCCGGGGTGGTCGTCCCGGGAGGTGCCGGGCTGGGACGCCCTGCAGGGCCCGGGGGGGGCGGGCGAGCACCAGTGACATATAA
>NZ_JBHVYK010000130.1:0-15787 GCF_042880855.1 Streptomyces sp. NPDC058291 | reverse complement strand
GCCTCGCCCCGGTCGCCGGACCTCGGCCGGCGGCCGGGTCCGGCGCCGGTCTCGGCGCCGGGTTCGGCCTGGCCGCCGCGGAGCCCGGGCGCGGCGCGCGGGCCGCCTGGCTCACTCGTCCAGTCCGAGCCGCCGGGGGGCGCCGTCGCGGTCGCCGTGCGCACGGCCACCGGCGGCAGTTCCTCCGTCTCCGCGTCGCCGACGACCGGCTCGGGCGTCAGGGGGATCGCCTCGTAGGCGTCGGCGTCCCCGGCCGGCTCGGTCAGTTCGGTCATCTCGCGGAACAGTTCCGCGAGGACGTCGGTGTTGCGCGGTCGCAGGACCCGGATGGGTTCCAGGACCGGTCGTTCATGCGGCTGTCCGGGTTCCTCCGGTGTCGGCACGCTCGTCTCCCTCCCGTGGGTCCCCCGGGAGAGATACGGGCCTGCGAGCCGCCGGGTTCAGCCGACGCCGCGCCCGCCGCCCCGCCCCACCGCACGCCTCGCCGTCCTCACCCGGCGAGGAAGCGGCGCAGGGAGCGGGTCGTCGCGGCGACGAAGGCGTCCCGACCGGCGTCGTCGAGGGCGTCCAGCGACAGGTAGGGGTTGAGGTCCTCCAGCTCCACCAGCAGCAGTTCTCCGTCGGGGGCGCGGCAGGCGTCGACGCGCTGGATGCCGTGCGCCAGGTCGTTCCAGTCGATGAAACGACGGGCGAACTCCAGATCGCGCACGGTGGGCTCGTACGGTTCGAGCTGCCAGCGGCGGTCCGGGTGCGGGGTGTGCAGGGCGTACTGGAAGTCGTGGTCGACGTAGGTGAAGGAGACCTCGTAGCGGAAGTCGACGCACGGCTGGACGAGCGTGGAGCCGTCGGCCAGGGTGGCAAGGGCGTCGGGGCCGACGATCCGCAGGCCCAGGGAGTCGGCGCCGAGCTTGGGCTTGACGACGTACCGGTCGGCCGCGGGCAGCAGGTGCAGGTCCTCGGGGCGGTCGACGGTGGGGATCACCGGGTAGCCCTCGGCGGTCAGGTCGACGAGGTACTGCTTGCCGACCATGTCGGCGCGGCCGGTGAGCGGGTTGTAGACGCGCACGTCTTCGCGCAGCGCCTGGTCGCGGAAGGCGTCGTACTCCCGCTGGTAGGCGAGGACCGGGCCGCTGTTGCGGACGACCACGCCGTCGAAGGCGTGCATCAGGGCGGCCGCGTCCAGCGGATGGCACAGGGCGAGGTCGAAGTCGGCGCGCAGCCGGGAGGCGAGGAAGACGTCCTCGTCGCCGTAGCGGCGCCCGCGCGCCTGGTAGCCCAGGTCGGTGACATAGAGGAGACGGGGGCGGGCGGCGGGCATACGGGACTCCTGAGGGCTGCGCGACGGTGCCGAAAGGTTACGTCAGGCGGCGACGGCGATCCGCGCGGGACCGCTGCGGCGGGCGGGACTCCTGCTCGGCGGTGGGCGAACGGGTCGTACGATGAAAGGACCGTCGTCTTCTCCCGAAGGGCTCGTCGACTCCCGTGACCACCGCAACACTTCTCGACGGCAAGGCCGCCGCGGCCGACATCAAGAGCGAACTCGCCCTGCGGGTGCAGGCGTTGAAGGAGCGCGGAGTCACTCCGGGGCTCGGCACCATTCTCGTCGGCGACGACGCGGGCAGCCGTTCCTACGTCGGCGGCAAGCACCGCGACTGTGCGCAGGTCGGCATCGCCTCCCTCCGGGTCGAGCTGCCCGCCGACGCTTCGCAGGCCGACGTCGAGGCCGCCGTGCTGCGTCTGAACGCCGACCCGGCGTGCACCGGCTTCATCGTGCAGCTCCCGCTGCCCGCCCACATCGACACCCACGCCGTGCTGGAGCTGATCGACCCGGTCAAGGACGCCGACGGCCTGCACCCGACGAACCTGGGCCGGCTGGTGCTGGGCATCCCCGGACCGCTGCCCTGCACCCCGCGCGGCATCATCGACCTGCTGCGCCGCAACCACGTGCCGATCACCGGCCAGCAGTTCTGCGTCATCGGGTGCGGGGTCACCGTGGGCCGTCCGCTGGGGCTCATGCTGACCCGCAGCACCGAGCACGCCACGGTCACCCTGTGCCACGAGGCCACCCAGGACACGGCCGCGCACGCTCGCGAGGCGGACGTGGTGGTGGCCGCGGCCGGGGTCGCCCACCTGGTCAGGCCCGACTGGATCAAGCCGGGCGCGACCGTGCTCTCCGTCGGCCTGACCCGCACGGTCGAAGGCATCCTCGGCGACGTGCACCCCGACGTGAGCGATGTCGCCGGCTCCTTCGCGCCCCCCATCGGCGGGGTGGGGCCCATGACCCGGGCGATGCTGCTGACCAACGTCGTCGAGGCCGCCGAGCGGATCTGACGCCGACGGACGCCGGACAGGCACTCGGTTCCCCGGCAAAGGGAACTGAGTGCCATGAGGTCGCTCAGGTGTTACGTTCCGTGCATGAGCGCCACTGACAAGGCGGAGGCCAAGCCGCCCATGCGGGACGCCCTGGTCGCGGCGGCCTTCCGGCTGTTCCTGGAGCGGGGCTACGAGCAGACCACCGTCGACGACATCGTGGCGCTCGCGGGGGTCGGCCGACGCTCGTTCTTCCGCTACTTCCCCTCGAAGGAGGACGTGGTCTTCCCCGACCACGAGCGGTGCCTGGCCGACATGACCGCTTTCCTCGCCAGGAGCGGGGCGGAGCACGAGCCGGTGCGACGCGTCTGCGACGCCGCCCGGCTGGTGCTGCTGATGTACGCGGAGAACCCCTCCTTCTCCGTGCAGCGCTACCGGCTCACCAAGCAGGTGCCGGGGCTGCGCGCGTACGAGCTGTCGGTGGTCTGGCGGTACGAGCGCGCCCTCGCCGAGTACCTGCGGGGCCGCTTCACCGGCCGCCGCGACGGCCACCTCCACGCCGACGTGATCGCGGCCGCGGTGGTCGCCGCCCACAACAACGCGCTGCGCTCCTGGCTGCGTTCGGACGGACGGGGCGAGGCGACCGCCACCCTGGACCACGCGCTCGGGTATGTGCAGTCGGCGTTCGGCTCGCCGCCGGCGCCCTCGGGCGACGAGCGGCCGGGAGACGCCGAGGACCGGCCGCGGGACACCGGGGACCGGCCGCGGGACACCGGGGACCGGCCGCGGGACGACTGGCCGTGGGGCGCCCGGCCGCGGGACGTCGCCGACCGGCCGGAGGACGTCGTCGTGATCGTGTCCCGACGCGGGGCGCCCCTGTGGCGGGTGGTGCAGGAGATCGAGACGGCTCTCGGGCGCGACTGACCCTGCGAGAAGCCGTTCATTTTCGGGGTACGCAGTGCCTTTACGCGTGGCACTGAGTGCCATACCCTGTGGGCGTGCACGGTGGCACGGTCGACCGGGCACGTCCGTGCACGGGTGAGCCGCGCACGTGGATTCCGGCCGAGTGCAGGGAGTTGACCCGCGTGTACCACCACTCAGGAAACGTCGTCCAGCAGGCCGCCGGCTCCGCGGCGGGCCTCCTCGACCGCGCGAGCGGCGAGCGCGTGAGCGCCGACGGCGACGCGATCCTCTTCCAGCGCTGCACCTGGTGCGGCACCGCCATGTACCACCGCCTCCTGTGTCCGGTCTGCCAGGGCAGCGACCTGTGCACGGAGCGCAGCGAGGGCGCCGGCACGGTGCGTCACGCCACCGTCGTGCACCGCAACACCCCCGCCGCGCGCAACGTGTCGCTCGTCGAGATGGCCGAGGGGTTCGTCGTCCGCGGCCGGGTCATGGGCCCGCTCATCGGCATCCACAGCGGCGACCGCGTCCGGCTGTCCACCGTCAAGGACCCCGTCCGGGGCGAGCCGGTCTTCCAACTCCTCGACGAGCCGTACCGGGCCTGGCACTAGAGCTTCGCGCCGCGTCGGGGCGGTGTCCGGATTCGTGTCCCGCTGCGGACCGAGTCCGCCGTCACAGACAACCCCCGGATCCGCTTTCACTTCCTTCGGAACCCGCGGGGCTCCCGGTACGGACGGGACCCCGGCGCTCCAGTGGTGAGGAGTGGACCTTGATCCGTGCCTGGCGAACAGGTGTCCCCGCCGTGGTCGCGCTCGCGGCCGCCGGGGGAGCCCGAGGAGTCCGTGCGTCTGACGCCGGCCGACGAGTTCGGCGAGCCGCGGCCGGGCGCCCCGACGACACCCGGACGGTCGTGGACGCGCCGTAGCGGACACCGCCCGCGCCGAGGACGCGGCGGCGCAGGAGCGCGAGGGCTCACCCGCGCTGAGGCGCAGAGGCGCCGAAAGGACGCAGGGCGCAGGAGACGGAGGGGGCGCGGACCGTGCGGTTCGGGCCCCCTGCGCGCGCTCAGAGCGTGATGCGGATCCCCACGGTCCCCTCCAGACCTCGACGCAGTCTGCTGCCGAACAGCGTGAGCCGTCCCACGACGCCGTACTTGCGGGCCAGCAGGGTGCGGTAGCGGGCGGTGGTCTGCGCGTCGCAGATCTCCGCGGTCGCCGGGACCTGTTCGCCGGTGGGGTGCCCGCGCACGTCGCACGGGCCGACGACGACGTCTGCGCGGGCCCGGATCCGCTTGACCTTCCACGCGTCGGCGGCCGACCAGGCCCCGAGCGCGTCCCCGTCGCGCACCACCCACACGGGGGTCGCCACCCCGGTGCCGTTCTTCCGGTAGCTGGTGATCAGCAGGTACTTGCCCGCGGCCAGCCGCTCGATCGCCTTCTCGTCCATGTCCGCAGTCTAGGCAGCGACCCCCTCACCACCTCGGGAGCCGCGGTTCGTAGTCCGGCCGGATCCGCCGCATGTGGCCGGTGTCGTCGCGCCGGCGCATCCCGGCTTCGAGGTGGCGGCGGTGCAGTCGGTCGAGGGCGTCGAGGTCGAGTTCCACGCCGAGGCCGGGCCCGGCCGGCACCGCGACCTCCCCGTCCCTCAGCTCCAGGACGCCGGGGACGATCACGTCATTTCACGTCCCTGAACGCCGGCCAAGCCACGAACGGCTTCCTCCGCATGTCAAGACATGACCGTCCCTCCTTCACGACAACCGCCGCCTGCCCAGCGCATGCGGCGGGGCGGCCGGTGAGGTGATCACTTCTGGTCTGAACGCTGGCGAGGCCCGGTGCGTATCCAGGGTGAGGGCGCTCAACGACCGGAGAGCCCCGCGGTGTTGAGGCCGCGCATTCAGGGTTTCGGGAGCCATGCATGAGGCACGTACGACGACGGACCGTCCGGCGAGTGACCCGGCTGGCGGCGGTCGGCGGACTCCTCCTGGGAGGGGCCATGGTCACGCAGGCGGCCATGGCGAGCGAGCCGCCCGCCGCGAAGGCGA
Organism: Streptomyces sp. NPDC058291; assembly: GCF_042880855.1. NCBI lineage: Bacteria > Bacillati > Actinomycetota > Actinomycetes > Kitasatosporales > Streptomycetaceae > Streptomyces > Streptomyces sp. NPDC058291. The sequence goes on along the minus strand of NZ_JBHVYK010000130.1, from coordinate 10,533 downwards.
CGCCGCGCAGCGCCGCCGAGTCCGTGGTCACCAATCCGGGGGCGGCCCTCGTCGAGAAGCTCGGCGCCGCACGCACCGCGGGCACCTGGATCGCCGCCGACGGTCGGCCGGTGGTCGCGGTCACCGACGCCGGAACGGCCGACACGGTCCGGGCGGCGGGCGTCGAGGCGAAGATCGTCCCGCACAGCATGAACGAGCTCAAGTCGGCCACGGCGACCCTGCGGTCGGCGCCCAGGGTGCCCGGCACGGCCTGGGTGATGGACTACCGGACGAACCAGGTCGTCGTGCAGGCCGACAAGACCGTGTCGGCCTCCGACTGGTCGCGGCTGACGGACACCGCCGCCGGGATCGGCAGCTTCGTGCGCATGGAGCGCACCGCCGGCGAGTTCACCACCCGGATCAACGGCGCGCAGCCCATCCTGTCGACCGGCGGACGCTGTTCGGCCGGCTTCAACGTGACGAACGGGACGAACGACTTCATCCTCACCGCCGGGCACTGCGGGCCGACCGGCTCGACCTGGTTCGCCGACAACCAGGCCCGGCGGCAGGTGGGCCAGACCGTCAACTCCAACTTTCCCGGCAGCGACTTCTCGCTGGTGCAGTACGCGAGCGGCAAGGCCGGCGACGGCGCCGACGTGGTGGCGATCGGCAACGGCAACGGGGTGCGCATCACGGGCACGGCCGAAGCGGCCGTGGGGCAGCGGGTGTTCCGCAGCGGCAGCACCAGCGGGCTGCACGACGGTCAGGTCACCGGCCTGGACGCCACGGTGAACTACCCGGAGGGCACGGTCAGCGGGCTCATCGAGACGAACGTGTGCGCCGAACCGGGCGACAGCGGCGGGCCGATGTTCTCCGAGGGCGTCGCGCTCGGCGTCACCTCGGGCGGCAGCGGCGACTGCACGACGGGCGGCACGACGTTCTTCCAGCCGGTCACGAAGGCGCTGGCCCAGCTCGGCGTTCAGCTGATCGTGGCCGCCCCCTCCGACAACGCCCAGAGCGGCAAGCAGGCGTCCTCCGCCGGGCCCGCGCCGTCGTCCTCCCCCACGCAGGCGGCGATCGCTCCGGGCTCGGTCTCCCCGGGCTCGACGACGCCGGTGACGGGCGTCGGCGGCGAGGTGTCCCTGGCGGCACGGCTCACCGACCCGAGGAACGTCGGCCCCGGGCTGCTGGTGATCGCGGGGAGCATGGTCGCCCTGGTGGCGACCCGGTACTTCCGCGCCGAGCAGGACCGCAAGGCTTACCAGCGTCACTACTCGGCGACCTGGGGGTGACACCGTCCGAGTCCCGGCCGAGGCGGGGAGGAGCGGGGCCGACGGGCCGAGGAGGACGGCCGGGGCAGTGCGAGGAGGAGGGCCGTACGCCCGGGATCTCCCGGGACGCGGTCGCGAGGCGGGAGCCGCGCGGCCGGTCGGCGGCCGGGCCGTCGACCGGTCCGGCCGTCAGGCCGCTTCGGCGGACTGCGGAGCGGCGGCCCACTCCAGGACGAGCCGCTGGTACTCCGCGCGCTGCTCGACGCTCAGTGTCCCGCCCGACCGGAACCACAGGGCCCGGATCTCCTCGTTGACCTCGGCCGCCGATCGCTCGGAGCGCGTTTCAACAGTGGTGGACATGGTGTGAATCTTAGGGCGTCGGGCGTGAAGGCCAGGTGAGTCATCCCGAATAAACAGGACATATCGGACGTGTTACTGATCACGTCCATCTGTCAACCCCTTGAGCACACTTCATCCGGAAGCATCAGTGCGCACCGCGCACTCATCGGCCCCGCGCTCGGGACGTTCACCCCTGCGCCGCCCCCAGCACCAGGACCTGGATCGCCAGCACCGCGGCCCCGCGGGCCCAGTCGTGGAAGTCGGACACCTTCGTCTCCAGCGCGACAGGGGCCGCCAGCGGATGCCGGTGCGCGCGGATGGCCGCCTCCACCGTCGCACCGCCGACGTCCATCAGGCCGACCCCCTCCCCGGCCAGCAGGATCTTCTCCGGCATGACGAAGTTGGCGATCTGCGCGACCAGCACCCCGAGCGCGCGGGCCGCCTCGTCCACGACCCGGGCGGGCATCGGCTCCCCGGCGGCGGCCCGGGCGAGGATCTCCTCGTAGCTCCACGTGCGCCCGGTGGCCGCCTGGACCTGGTAGCGGATGCTGGGGACCGTCAGCAGCGACACCGCGCTGCCGCGCTCCCCGTCCGGGGTGAGCGGGCCGCCGGGGTCCAGGATCCAGTGCCGCCCGAACCCGCGGTCCTCCTCCGCGCACGGAACCCGCCGGCCGGCCAGGACCAGCCCGTAGCCGATGCCGGCGCCGATGGTGAGGACCACGAAACGGTCGAGGCCGCGGCCGGCGCCGAACCACGTCTCGGACTCCACCAGCGCGGCCACGTCGTTCTCGACGACGACCGGCAGCCCGGTGCGCTCCCCGACCAGAGCGGCCAGCGGGACGTCCCGCCACCCCAGGAACGGCGAGTCCCCCACGACCGCGCGGTCCCGGACGAGCCCGCCGACGCCGATGCCGACGCCCGCGAGACGCGGGTGGGCGCGGGCCAGCTCGTCGGCCATCTCCCCCAGCACGCCGACGACCCCGGCGGGATCGAGCGAGGCGAGCGGGCGGTCGTGGCGGGCGATCACCTCGCTCCTGAGGGTGGTGACGACGCCGTACACCATGTCATCGGTGATCTTGAAGCCGATGAACGAGCGGGACTCGGCGACCACGTCGAGCGGCTGCGAGGGGCGGCCCTGCCGGGTTTCGGCCGCGAGGCCGGCCTCGGGCGCCTCGACCAGCAGACCGGACTCGATCAGCGGCTTGGTCAGCCGGGTGAGACTGCCCGCGGACAGACTCAGCCGCCGCGACAGCTCGGTGCGCGAGAGCGGTCCATGGAGGAGCACCTCGATCGCGACGGAGCGCTCCCCCGCGCTCAGCGGCAGCCAGCTGGCGGTGTCCGTGGTCACAAGGTCACACTCCCACCCGTTTTTCTTTTGGAACGAAACTATTCAGATCACTATAGGTGCCACCGGGCCGATGAGAAGTCATGGCGTCCCACCCCTTGACGCCTGGATTATTTCGCCTCAAAAGTAAGTGGCCGGGATCGAGCCACCGCCTGGACCGGACGGGCAGCCGAGCCGGCAGCCGGCCAACAGCCGGACCAACCCGATTCTCGACCAGTGAAGGGCACGCTCCCCATGACGTTCTCCCTCGGCATCGTCGGCGCCGGACAGTTCTCCGGCCAGTTCGCCAGGCTGTTCCTGGCCCACCCCGGCGTCGGCGACGTGTACGTCACCGACCTGCTCCCCGAACGGGCCGAGCGACTCGCCGCGTCCGAAGGCCTCACGGGCGTCCTCCCGTCGTACGAGGCCATGCTGGAGTCGGACGCGGTGGACGCGGTCGCCGTCTTCACCCAGCGCTGGACGCACGGGCCGCTGGTCCTCCAAGGGCTGAACGCCGGCAAGCACGTGTACTCCGCCGTGCCCATGGCGATCACCGTGGAGGAGATCGCGGCGATCATCGACGCGGTCAGGGCGACCGGGCTGACGTACATGATGGGCGAGACCAGCCAGTACAACCCGGCGACCGTGCACGCCCGCAACCAGATCGCCGAGGGCGCCTTCGGGCGGATCTTCTACGCCGAGGGCGACTACGTCCACGACATGGATCTGGGGTTCTACGACGCGTACCGCTACAGCGGCGGCGAGGGCTGGAAGACGACCGCCAGCTATCCCCCGCTGCTCTACCCGACGCACTCGGTGGGCGGGGTGCTGGGCGCCTGGCGCACGCACGCGGTGAGCGTGTCGGCCATCGGCGTCGTCGACGAGCGCGGGGACGGCGTCTTCGACAAGGAGGTCAGCCGGTTCGACAACGACTTCTCGAACGCCACCGCGCTGTTCGAGGTGGCGGGCGGCGGGTCGTTCCGCACCAACGAGTTCCGGCGGGTGGGCTACCCCTCGCACATCCGGGAGTCCCGCTTCCGCTTCTTCGGCACGGAGGCGAGCATGGAACAGCTCGCGACGGTGGCGCTGTGGCAGGACAAGAAGGGCGTGCAGGACATCAGCGAACTGCTGGAGCCCAAGCCGACGATGTCCGCCGACGACCCGTCGCTGCGGCACGTCGCGCCCGAGTTGCGGGCCGCCTTCACCTCGGGCTCGGCGCCGGTGCACGACCGCTCACGGCTGCCGCGGGAGTTCGACGAGCTGCACAACGGCCACGAGGGCAGCCATCACTTCCTGGTGGACGACTTCGTCACCGCGGTGAACGGCCGCACGCTGCCGTCCGTCAACGCCTGGGTCGCGGCCCGCTACACGCTGCCGGGCGTCGTCGCGCACGAGTCCGCGAGACAGGGAGGCGCACGGCTGGACATCCCGGACTTCGGGGACGCCCCGAAGGCGTGACGCCCGGGACGCCGGGCGCCCGGGCCGTCTCCGGGGCGCGAGCGGTCTCAGGTGCCCGGCTTGCGGCCGTACACGAAGACGTCGTCGCCGTTCTTCAGCAGGGACCAGTACTTCTTGGCGGTCGTCGACGTCATGTTGACGCAGCCGTGGGAGCCCGGCGGGTTCCACATGCTCAGGCCGACCGAGTGGAACGCCTGGCCGCCGTCGAAGAACTGGCTGTAGGGCATGGACACGTTGTAGATGGTCGATACGTGGTTGATGTGGCGCCAGTAGATCTTCTTCAGACCGGTGCGCGTCTCGTACCCGTCGCGCCCGGTGCGCACGGGGACGGGCCCGTAGACGAGCCTGCTGCCGTCCTGGATCCAGCTGATCTGCAGGGTGAGGTTGACGCAGGCGATGCGGCCCTTGTTCGTCGGGCAGGCGCCGGACTTGTTGGGCTTGTTGCCGACCGCCTTCTGCTTGTTCATCAGGTCCATCACGCCCCAGGTGACGGGCCCGGCGTAGCCGATGTTCGGGGTGATGCCGTGCTTGTTCTGGAAGGCCCGGACGGCGCTGCAGTCGGCGCTCGACTGCCTGCCGTCCACGGGCCGGCCGAGGAACTTCTCCACCTGCTTCTGGTACGGCCCGGCCTGCGTCGTACAGCTCGCCGCCTGCGCCGGCGCCGCGCCCAGCGCGAGCGTCAGCGGCGCGATGAGTCCGGTGACCCCCAGCGCGACGACCCCTCGTCCGCGTATGTCCCCCATGGCTGCCCTCTCCCTGGCACGTCGTGTCGATCTCACAGTGGTAGACCGCTTGGCGCGGGCCGCGGTTGTACCGGACGACAGGCTGTGACGAAACGGTGAACTTCGCCGCCCGTCGGCCCGCCCGCCCTGCGCCCGCCGGGCAGCCTACGGCCGGCCGCCGCGGCCGTCACCGCCGGGGCGGTCATAGCGGTGTGCGGGCGAAAGGCTCAGCGGTAGCCGGTGGTGTCCGCCGGCTTTCCGGCGTCCTGGACCTCGACCAGATAGCGCCAGGCGTCCGGGCGGCTCCCGTCGAGGTCGGTGAAACCGTACTCGCGGGCGAGGCCGCCGCTGGAGAGGGAGTGTCCGTTGAACCGGGCGACGCCGGGGTCGGCGGCGAGGGCGGCGACGGCCCGGCCGACGTAGCGGGGCGTCTCGGAGATGGCGAAGTGGGGCACACGGTCGAGGGCGTCACGCCAGTTGTCCTCGCGGACGCCGAACCGGTCGAGCATCAACTCCGAGCGCAGCCAGCCGGGGGTGAGCGCGACGGCGGTCGCCTGACGGGGTCCCATCTCATGGGCCAGGGCGAACGCCATGCGCAGGACGGACGTCTTGGCGAGGTCGTAGAAGAGGTTCACGCGGTAGGTGTCGCGGTTGTACTCGGCGGTGCCGTCGGTCGTCTCGACGACCAGCCCGCCCGGCCGGCGCAGCAACAGCGGGAGCGCGTGGTGGCTGGTGACGAGATGGGTCTCGACGGCGAGCCGCAGCAGCCGCAGCCCGTTGTCGAGGTCGTGCTCCCAGACGGGGGTGTCCCACTGGAAGAGGTCCTCGCCGCCCCAGACGTCGTTGACGAGGACGTCGAGGCGGTCCTGTTCCCGCGCGATGCGGTCGACGAGGGCGCGGACCAGGGCGGGTTCGAGGTGGTCGGTGGGGACGGCGATGCCGCGGCCCCCCGCCTCGGTGACCAGGTCGGCGGTGTCCTCGATCGTCTCGGGGCGGTCGTACTCGGAGCGCCGTTCGCGGGTGGTGCGCCCGGTGACGTACACGGTGGCGCCGGCCGCCCCCAGCTCCACGGCGATGCCTCGTCCCGCGCCCCGGGTGGCCCCCGCCACCAGTGCGACCTTGCCTTGCAGCGGCCCAGACATGTCCGGCCTCCCTGTTCCCGTGTCCTCGCGGCAGTGGCGTCGCCTCGATGGTCCAGGGAATGCCGGACATCTTCTGTCGCCTTTCGGCGGCTCTCACCCGGCCGGGTCGCAGCCGTGCCGTGCGCCCGGCTCAGTGCCCCCGGGCGATCCACTCCTCCAGGTGGGGCGCCTCGGCCCCGATGGTGGTCGCGTCCCCGTGCCCGGTCAGCACCTTCGTCTCGGGCGGCAGGGCGAGCAGCCGGTCCCTGATGGACGTGATGATCGTCGGGAAGTGGGAGTAGGAGCGGCCGGTGGCGCCGGGGCCGCCCTGGAAGAGGGTGTCGCCGGTGAACAGCACCCCGAGCCCGGGGTCGTACAGGCACACGGCGCCGGGCGCGTGCCCGGGCGTGTGCAGGACGGTGAGGTCGGCGCCGGCGGCCTCGATGACCTGGCCGTCGACGAGGTGGGCGTCGGGGTCGCGGTCGGGGTGGGTGAGCTTCCACAGCGGGAGGTCGTCGGGGTGCAGCCAGATCGTCGCACCCGTGAGGTCCGCGAGGGCGGGGGCCGCGCCGACGTGGTCGTTGTGGGCGTGGGTGCACACGATGGCGGTCAGCCGCCGGTCGCCGACGGCCTCGGCGATGGCGGTGGCGTCATGGGCGGCGTCGATGACGACGGCCTCGTGGTCGTCGCCGACGATCCACACGTTGTTGTCCACGTCCCAGGCGCCGCCGTCGAGCCGGAACTGCCCCGAGGTGACGAGACGTTCGATGCGCGCGGCCATCAGAGCACCACCACGGAACGCAGGACGTCACCGTGGTGCATCCGCTCGAACGCCTTCTCCACCTGGTCGAGTTCGATCGTCTCGGTCACGAACGCGCCCAGGTCCAGGCGGCCCTGCAGATGCAGGTCGATGAGCATGGGGAAGTCGCGGGAGGGCAGACAGTCGCCGTACCAGGACGACTTCAGCGCGCCGCCGCGTCCGAACACGTCCAGCAGCGGCAGTTCGAGCTTCATCTCGGGGGTGGGCACGCCGACCAGGACGACCGTGCCGGCCAGGTCGCGGGCGTGGAAAGCCTGTTGGTACGTCTCCGGGCGGCCGACGGCCTCGATCACCACGTCCGCGCCGAACCCGCCGGTCAGCTCCCGGATCGCCTCGACGGCGTCGGTGGCCCTGGAGTTCACGGTGTGCGTGGCGCCCATGGCGCGCGCCGTCTCCAGCTTGCGGTCGTCGATGTCGACGGCGATGATCTTCGCCGCGCCGGCCAGCCGGGACCCCGCGATCGCCGCGTCGCCGACTCCGCCGCAGCCGATCACCGCAACCGAGTCGCCGCGGCCGACGTTGCCGGTGTTGATCGCGGCACCGATGCCCGCCATGACACCGCAGCCCAGCAGGCCGGCCACCGCGGGCGACACCGACGCGTCGACCTTCGTGCACTGCCCGGCCGCCACCAGCGTCTTCTCCGCGAAAGCGCCGATGCCGAGGGCCGGGGACAGCTCGGTGCCGTCGGTGAGGGTCATCCGCTGCTCGGCGTTGTGGGTGTCGAAGCAGTACCAGGGGCGCCCGCGCCGACAGGCCCGGCACCGCCCGCACACGGCCCGCCAGTTCAGGATCACGAAGTCGCCCGGCGCGACGTCCACGACGCCCTCGCCGACCGACTCCACCACACCCGCCGCCTCATGCCCGAGCAGGAAGGGGAACTCGTCGTTGATCCCGCCCTGCTTGTAGTGCAGGTCGGTGTGACAGACCCCGCAGGCCTGGATCTTCACCACGGCCTCGCCCGGACCGGGATCCGGGATCACGATCGTCTCCACGCGCACCGGTTCGTCGCGACCCGGCGCGATCACCCCGCGCACTTCCTGCGGCATGCTGCTGCCCCTTTCGTCGGCGGTCATCGTCCCGGTGCCGACCCTACGCGTGACTGATCGGTAAGGGCACGGGCGACGGGGCCGTCCGGCGGCCCGAACCCGCGCGCGCCGGCCGCCGACGTAGCCTGGAGGCTCTCCCCGAACCCTCCGAGGAGCCCCCTGACCATCGCCCCGACCGCCGGCGACCGGCCCCCGTGGCGGCTGCTGGTCGACTATGTGCGGCCGCATCGCCGCGCCCTCCTCGCCGGCGCGGCGCTCTCGCTCGTGACCGGGGCCACCGGGCTCCTGCTGCCGCTCGTGGCAAGGGAGTTGATCGACGACCTGGGTCATGACCGGTCGATCGCCGGCGCGTTGCTCGCCCTGACGGCCCTGGTCGTGGCCAACTCGGCGGTGGGAGCCGTGGGTTCGTACGTGTTGCGGCGGACGGCCGAGTCGGTGGTGCTGAGGGGGCGGCGCGCGCCGTCGTCGTATCTGCCGCGGCTGCGGATCACGGCGGTGGACCGCAGCGAGCCCGGCGATCTGATGGCCCGCATCACCTCCGCCACGACGCTGCTGCGCGAGGTCACCACCGACTCCCTCGCCGACGTCCGTTTCCGCTACGCCGACGACCTGCCCCCCGTCCACCACGGCGTGACGTTCGCCGTGCCGGCCCGGGGCATGACCGCGTTCGTCGGACCCTCGGGCGCGGGCAAGACCACGGTGTTCTCGCTCATCGAGCGGTTCTACGAGCCCGAGTCCGGCACGATCGCCCTGGACGGGCGCGACCTCGCCGAGTGGGAACTGTCGCATCTGCGCTCCTGCATCGGCTACGTGGAGCAGGACGCTCCCGTCCTGTCGGGCTCGCTGCGCGACAACCTCGTACTGGGAAACGCCGAGACGGACGACGACACCGTGCGCGCCGTGCTGAAGACGACCCGGCTGGACGAGCTCGTCGCCAGGCTGCCACAGGGGCTGGAGACGCTGGTCGGGCACCGCGGCACCAGGCTGTCCGGCGGAGAGCGGCTGGGGGTGCCCCCAGGCCGTTGAGGCACTGGGGGAGGGTGGCCATCGCCCGCGCCCTGCTGCGCCGCCCCCGGCTGCTGTTGCTGGACGAGGCCACCTCCCAGCTGGACGCCGTGAACGAGGCGGCGCTGCGCGACACCGCCGCCGACGTCGCCCGCACGACGACCGTCCTGGTGGTCGCCCACCGGTTGTCGACGGTCACGACGGCCGACCGGATCGTCGTCATGGACGCAGGACGGGTGTGCGCGGTGGGCACGCACCGCGAGCTGGTGGCGGGCGTCCCGCTCTACGCGGAGCTCGCGGCGACCCAGTTTTTCGCGACGGTCGACCGAGCCGGTCGGGCGTGCTCGCTCCGGACGGCGTCCGGGCCGGACCGCGGGGCCGATGGGCGGGGTGCACGGGTGCGGGGGCCGCCCGGTGGTCCGGACGGCCCCCGCGGGGACGGATCGCGACGCTCAGGTCAGCAGCCCGGTGACCGGGGCGACGAGGTCGGTGACCTGGTGCAGTGCGTTCAGCTGCTGCAGCTGGGTCACCTTGTTCAGCTCGCCGAGCTGCCGGGAGAGCGGGGGGAGTTCGGCCCGGTGCTCCGCCGGGATCTGGTCCGCGACCAGCGTGTCCAGCGTGGTCATCGGGTTGAGCTGTCCGGCGGCCGGGGCGTCGGCCGCGCTCGCCATGGGCGCCGCGAGACCCGCGACCCCGGCGGCGAGAGCGGCGATTGCGGCGATGCGTCGAGTGGAGATCATGTCCTCAGCAACGCCGTGGACGCCCCGCGGGACACGGGCGGCGGCCCGCGCTCACTCGACAGGCGGAGGAGGGCGGCCCCGCTTGCCGAGTCCGGCGGGCGGGAGGAGCCTCGAAGGTGAGGGTCCGGCGGCCCCTCCTCCCGTCGGGTCGCGGCCCTCGGAGGAGGTCACCATGGGCACCGCGGCAGGCTCCGCCTTCGACACCGAGACCCTGCGCAGGGGCATAGAAGGACGGACCCCGACGACATTGCTGTCGCTCTACGCCGACGACGCGGAGGTGCGTGTCGTCGACCACCAGGCGCAACCGAGCCGGCCCAGGACGTTGCACGGCCGGGACGAGATCGCCCAGATGCTCGACGACGTCTACAGCCGGGACATGACCCACAAGTTGGAGGAGTGCGTCGTCCAGGGCGATCGCGCCGCCTACAGCGAGTCCTGTCGGTACGCGGACGGCGTGCGCGTGCTCTCCGAGTCGATGATCACGCTGCGGGACGGCAAGATCGTCGAGCAGACGATGATCCAGGCATGGGACGAGTAGGGAGGAAGACCGCGAGGGTCCAGGTCACCTCACGGCTGACCTGGACCTTCTCGGCGACGGCTCGGCTGGGACGGTCGCGTGCGGGCCCTTCCCGGCTGCCGGCGCCGGCTTCGTCGGCGGGCCGGCGCGTCCGCGTCGCCCTGCTGCGGAACGGGTGGGCGGGGCCGCGC
>NZ_JBHVYK010000129.1:0-16742 GCF_042880855.1 Streptomyces sp. NPDC058291 | reverse complement strand
CAGGCCGCTTCTCAGCAAGCCAGGTCAGGTGTCACCCAACCCTGCAGCAGTCCCGGCTGTCTCAGATCGATGTCATTTCCTCAGACTGGCCAGCCGGCTGCGCCGGACCTAATGAGCCTGCATCGGCGGCCGTCCGTTCCATCCACTTCCGCACCTTCACTGCTTGCTCGATGCGGTTGACGATGTCCTTCTTGGACGCCGTGTCCAAGGTCTCCGAGATCTTGTCGAAGGTGTCGGGAAGGACATCGAGGAGACCCCTGCTCGCCGGTGCTGACGGTCAGCAGTTGCTGGCACCTCCACTGCAGCGGCACCTCGGGACGGTGCGTGAGCCGCTGCACGAGTGTCGGGAACAGGTAGTGCGTCGCTTCTGCGGCGAGGTGCTCTCGTAGCCAGTCGACCGGGAGCCGCGCTGGCTGAAGCCATGCATGGCGACCTCCTGGGCCAGGTCCAGGAGCTGAGCGGTGTCGACGGCTCGGACGGTGCGGGGAAGGGTCGGGGTCATGTCGCGATGATGCCAAGAAGCCAGTGCGGCACCGAGAGGTCAGCTGGGCCGGGATGCGATCTGCTGACGGGCAAGGCCCCAGACGTCCTCGAACTCCTCGAAGGTGAGTTGTTCGGGGTCGTGGCCTTCCCATTCCGAGACGGGCAGCTCGGCGGTGATCCCGAATCTGCTGTCGTAATCACCGAGGCGGCCTGCGTCGCGGGCCCGCTGCCACTCGGCGAGGGAAGCAGCTGCGATTGGGATCAGCTCTGGCCCTTCGAGTTCGACCTGCCGGATCACCCAGCCTTCGGCGTCGACCTCGAAGTAGAACCAGATGTCTTCCTCGTCCCAGTAGCAGCGCATCCATGTGGTCACCAGGCCATGATGCCGGGCCAGAGGCGCCGCCCTACTCCGCTCTGTCTCATGACTGGGCGATGAATCCTGCGGATCGGTCGAGCTGGAAAGGAGAACCGACCCGGGTTGGATCCCAGCCTTGATCCCGTGCCTCTCGAATGCTGGCAACAACGTGAGCCGGACGAATGGGCTCCGCCTCGACGCCCACCCAGTTGCTGGGATGGGCCTGGCCGCTGGTGACGATCAAGGTCGTGCCCGGCTGGCTGCCGCTGGCTGCTTCAACCGCATAGGTCAGTGGTGTCCAGCAGAGTCCCTGCATGTAGGAGGGCTTCCTGCGGATCCGCCAGCGGTACTCGATCCCGTCAACGGTTATGCACCGGGAACCCTTCTTGTTCAGCGCCATCTTCGCCTCCTGCGCCGTTGGACTCTGATGTGTCGCCGCGGTCGCGAAAAGCAGGTTGCACGCGAACGTACCGAACGTTATCGCCGACAAGCACCTTCGGGACTACGGATGGGTTGATCAGCCCATAAGTTGGTGTCAGTGCCGAGCGACCCGGCGCATCGCACCCGCCCCGGGTGCACTCACCGCGATCGGAGAGCACCGTGAAGAACAGCCCGTTGTGGCGAGTGGTTGACAACGAGAGTGGTAGCCAGTCCATCGTCAGCACGCCCTCCGAGGCGGTCGCGTTCGTCAACAGCCGGTTCGACACCGATGACGACGACGAGCCGTTCAGCATCACCGAGGTCGGTCCTCTCCTTCCGAAGCCGCTCGGGGTCATCACCGCATGGGCCGCCGAGAAGGACGGCGAGCGAACCGACGGGCGTACTGCCCCGATCACCATCAGGCCGGTTGTGACGGACAACGCCAGCGAGTGCGATGACGTCGTGCTCTGGCGCGACGTGTACGTCTCCTGGGACCACGACATGTACACCGTCGAGGAGCCGGACAGCTCCGAGTACAGCGAGGCTTACAGCGCTGCCGAGTTGAGCGCGATCCTCGACGAGTACGCCGACGACTACGAGTACGCGCCTGAAGGGCCCGACAGCCACAGGTGGCCGAAACCGGAAGAGTTGATCACCTACGGCGCCCAGGAGTGCGCCAAGCGGTTCGGGCACCTCGACGACGACGCCCTGCTGTGGCTCGCTGCCACCCGCATCACGCTCGCGGTGTGGCGCAACACACCCGTCGAGAACTGGCATGCCGGGAAGAGTCCGCTCCACGACGGCACAATGATGCGGATCAACACGGCAACCACCCGACTCGTGCGCTCGATGCTGTCGTTCGACCATGTCGACTGGATCGGTCTCGGTCTCGCGATCGTCAACCCGTCCCGGGTTCTACCGACCGGGCAGTCTGTTCTCGAGCTCGGGCTGGCCTGCCACAATCCTGACGACCCGGCGCACGAGGCTGATCCGCGCGAAGAACTCGCGGAGATGGCACAGGACGCGATCGCTTGGGGGCGAGCGTACTGCCTTCGCGAGAGGACGTTCGACCTGCGAACCCTGATCGAATTCTTCTGCGCGTCCGACAACGGCTGGTTCGGAACACCGAGTTGGGGGCGCATCGTCGATCGGTTCACTACGGCTGTCGACGACCGGGAGAATGCGCACTGGCACGTGCACCGAGACAAGTTTTGGTTCGACGAGTGGTTCACCAACCGCCCGGTCGACATTGCGGACACCACGGAACTTCGTCGGCTGCTCCATGCCGGGCCCGACCTGCTGTCCGAGGAGGCCGCCGAATGGTGCGTGGATGGTGCCATCGGCTACGTCTGCCGGGACGACCACGCGAACGGCTGCCTGCAGTGCGGCATCCCGCTGGCGACGGAGTCCCCCGACGAGTAAACGTGGGCACCAGCGTAGACAAGCAGCAACCCCCTACCCACGCTCTCTCCCGCCTACTCGGCAGCCTCCCCCCAACTTGGGGAGCCAGTCGCGGCTCGATCGCCGCAGCTCTCGTCCTGCTCCAACGACTACGGCCGAGCCATCTGAACGATCACGCAACGTCATGAGCCATTACCGAGAAAGGTTCACTGACAGTCAGCGGGGGCTGGCCGTTGCGCAGGTGGGCGAGGGTGAGCAGGGCCTGCCGTCCTGCGTTCAGGCGCCGCCATCGGGTTCGGAGACCGCGGCGGTGTTCCCTCAGGCGGGCGGCAAGGAAGCGCAGGGCAGAGGTGGACACGTCGACGCCGGACGGGTAGGCAAGCATCCGAAGCCCCTGGCGGAGATGGTTCTCTTGGTCGAAACCCATCTACCAGGGGCTTCATCTGTCTGTTCATCCCAACTGCCGGGCTGACAACGTGTGGTTGGAAGGTGCTTCCTGTCTGCAGCATGCGTAAGGGGGGAGGACAACGCAGCCCTGTCAGAACCAGTTTCCCCACCCGAATGTGGCAATGTACGCGCGCCTCAAAGCATCCTTACCGCGCCCCCCGCAGATTCTGATGATTACCAGAGCACCGAGGAACCAGACAGTGAATGCGGCATCCAGAATCAAAGCATGTTTGTAGCTCCAAACAAAGAATAATACAACAGTTGCGACAACTAGAATAAAGAATCCCACATCCGCCGCAGGGCGGTCCGCCCGAAGCACGCCCCGAATGCGCGCACGGTCATTCGAGATCCCATCACGATAGCTTTCGGGACCTTCCTCGCGAGAATTTGACACGCGCACCGAAACCCCCCTTAATTCTCGACTCGCCTGATCGCGGACCTTATTGCTGCGGAATCAGACTCGCTTGCAAGAATATGGATATCTTCACCTTCTGGAGTGCAGCATTCCACAGTCACGATTCCTGTTCGCCAGCTTGGCGTCACCGATAAGGTGCAACCGGCCGGCACGGGGAAGTCTTTTCCTCTTGCCGTTCTAAAGGTGACCGAAAAGCCATTTACGACAAGCTTGCCGTATCTCAATCTTCTGCTTCCTGTCCGCCCGGGCCACGCGAGTCTGCATGGGATCGCTATCTCTCGGGATGCACCGAACTGCGCTTCACGTCTCCTCGCCCTGCGAGCAGTGATCGCGACGACGGCCTGACCGACGGCTGCCGCCAGCACTACGCCAATCAACACTTCCAGCACCCACATGGCCTCTCCTCCCCTACTTTCTTGCCTGAGGCGACTGCAGCGGGCACCGAGCGAGATCAGCCCGGCGCCCGCTCGTCGATCGACCTTTACCATAGGCCCTTGACGTGGTTGATCAGTGTCTTCCCCCACTGTCCGCGCGGAACAACCGCTAGCAGCGGATCGGAGGCGCCTCGCGTGGTGAGACCCGGCCCTGCGATTCCTTGCTTGGCTCCGCCACGAATGGCTCCCAGCATTCCACGCCCGAAGGTTGCCCCCAGGAACATACCTTTCGCCTCAGCCTTGGCGGTTCTGGCTAGGTACTGAGCTCCTCCACGGCTTCGTTCCTCCTCGGAGGCCACTGCCATATGCGCTCCGATACCAGTGACGAAGAGAGCCGATGCACCAACAATGAACAAACCACCTGTACAAACCACCGAGGCTATGCATGCAGCCGTGCCTGCAATAGCTAGGAAACCGACCGCAAAGTCGACTCCCTTATGCTTCCACCAATCCGTGCTCGTCACATCATTTTTGAAGGAATTCCACTTTCCCGAAATCCCGTTCTTGATGCTGGAGAATATTCCTTCCTTCTTGCGACGTTCGGCTACAGCCGCCTTGGCCCGTTCGATGGCCTGAGCCTTGGCCACTGCAGCGGCTTCTGCTTTAGCTCGCGCTGCTGCAGCCGGCGTCTTCCTCGCGCTCTTCTTGGCGGCCGCCGTCTTCTTCTTCGGCTCCATCTCGTGCACGTCGGCGTCCGTCTCCTCGGTTTCGCCGCGGGAGGCCTGCGCCTTGCGCACCGATTCCTGCAGTGCGGCCATCAGGTCCAGGACCTGCCCCTGCTCCTTACAACATGGTGCGCGATTGCCTGGGGCAACGCGTCCCGGGCGGAGCGGGACTATCAAACATGCTGGGTAAGACCGAACAGAGCACCGGTGGGATCTCGCATGACCACGTCTCCGTTGGAGTCCTGGCGAACTTCGGTCGCACCGAGCTGTCGGGCCTGCTGGGCGTCGGCATCGGGTCTGTTGCTGGCGAAGCTGACCAGCCAGAGTGATCGCTGCACTGTTGGTTTCCCTGGCGGCTTGCCGGTGGCGGCGATGGAGTTGTCCGGCAACCGGAACTCGGTGTGCTCAGGGTTGGAGTTCCAGTGCAGTGCTGGTCGGTAGAAGGCGGCGGCATGCGCGGAGTGGTCGGTGAGCAGGCTGATGCCGGCGAAGGTGCCCGGTTCGTGGTTCAGTTGCATGCCGGTGTGGGTGCCGGGCTGCCAGAGTGACAGTGGTGCGCCGACGGGGTCGAGAGCGACGGCGTAGTGGCCGAGTGTCCCGACTTCGGTGGGTGCCACGATGATCTGGGCGCCCAGGTGCGTGAAGCGGGTGGCGGTGGCTTGGATGTCCGACACGGTGACGTTGATCGTCCAGTAGGGTGCGCCTGCGTCCTCGGCCGGCCCCAGGGCGGCGACAAGATGTCCGCGCAGCGTGCAGAGCCGGTAGCCGGTGGGGTCCGGTTGGGCGACGGTCCAGCCGAGCAGCGCGGTGTAGAAGGCCGTCGTCGTCTCCGTGTCGGGAGTGCCGAGGTCGATCCAGCTCACGGTGCTCTCGGGGTGCCGCGTGATGTTCACTGAGATGACTTTCCGTTGGGACCGCCTCGCCCCGGCCGTGGAGCGAGGCGGTGTTCAGAGGTGACTCCGCGGCGCCCTGCGGTGTCAGGTGTAGTAGGGCGAGTTCAGGTCGATACTGGCGTTCTTGACGATGTCGCCGTCGAACAGTCGTGTCGTTGCCGGGGCTCCGGCCCGGCGGGCTTCTTCGGCGAAGGGGCCCTGGGCGTAGGCCAGCGCGTTCTCGGCGCTGTCGAACTCGTAGAAACCACCGATGGTGTGGGTGCCGATCCCGGACAGCCACGTCTTGCGGATCAGGCCCGGTGCGGTCTTCAGAGCCACGTTGACCTGGTGCCAGTCGAACTGATCGAACGGCACTGCCGCCTGGATCTCGGTGTAGAGAAAGGTCTTGCCCATCACGAACCTCCGGTTTCGGGGGCTGTCCAGCCCGCGCTACTAGTACGTGCGTCCTAGTGGGGTGAGCATGGACTAGGATGTCCGTACTAGTCAAGGGAGACGCGATGGCCGCGGACACCAAAACCCGCATGATCAGCGCAGCGATCGGACTGCTGCAGCGCCACGGCCTGGCCGCGATGTCCTTCACCGACGTCCTGGCCGAGAGTGGTGCCGCGCGCGGAGCGATCTATCACCATTTCCCGGGCGGCAAACAGCAACTCGCACTCGAAGCCGCCCGCCGCAACGCGGAGGACGTCCGCGGCCACCTGCACGAACTGCCGGCCCGCACGCCACGCGAAGTTGTGGAGGCGTTCCTTGGCAACGTCCGCCCTGTCGTGCAGGCGTCCGCCGGGGGCGGCGGCTGCGCAGTCGCGGCGGTCACCGTCGACGGCGGTGCGGCCATTGCCGACCAGGGCAGCCTGCGCTCTGTCGCGGCCGAAGGGTTCGCCGGCTGGGTCGGCGAGCTCACCGGAAAACTCACCCACGCCGGAATCAGTTCATCCCAGGCCGCTGATCTGGCCACCCTCATGATCGTCACCCTCGAAGGCGCTCACATCCTGTGTCGCGCTGCGGGCAGCATCGCCCCTTTCGACCGAGCTGCCGCGGCCCTGCTCTCTGGCCTCCCGAGCTCGGGTTGAGCCGGTGCCGGAACACCACAACGTGGCGCGCTGACAAGATCAGGCTTCTGCCATGGCATGCCCAGGGCCGCGTGGGCTGGGTGCCGCTGTGACGCAACACCTTGGCCGCACAGCCTTGTCCCATCGTGTCTTCACCGGCCTCCAGCGCCGTCGACTCGGTTCGCTGATCGCAGAGTTGGCCGAGGCGTGGATGGCCGCCGAGGAGGGCCGACTGCACGAGCGTCGAGGCCGCAGCCGGTTGCGTGCGGCCGGCGCGGGACCGAATCACCAGCTGGTGTTCACCGACCGGGTCATCGCCACGCTGGTCGTCCTACGGTTCCAGCTCCCGCACGGGGCTCTGGCCCTGCTCTACGGAGTGGACCGCTCCACGATCACCCGGGCTGTCCACGAGGTCCGTCCCCTTCTGGCAGCTCGTGGCTTTGCTGTTCCCGGGCAGGGTGACCGGCGGCTTCGCACTCTCGCGGACGTCTTCGCCTATGCGGCGGCTGAGGACGTCGAGCTGCGGCTGGACGGGACGGAGGTCCGGGTTCGACGACCCCGGGCGAACAAGCCAGGCCGTCGCGCCTACGTCTCGGGCAAGATGCGGCAGAACACCAAGAAGGCCACCGTCGTCACTGACGGGCAGGGCCGCACCCTGTGGGCCGGGGCCTTCCGACCCGGCCGAATGCACGACCAGACAGCCGTGAAGACCGAGGGAATCTGCGACCTGTTCGAACAGTACCCCCAGGTCAGAGCCAAGGTCGACGCGGGCTACCGGGGACTTGCCAAGCAATTCCCCGACCAGGTCCAAGCCCCGCCGCTCAAACCAAAGAAGGGCGCCGCGCCCGAAGACATCGCCGCCTGGGACGCAGCCCGCCATCAGCAGTCCTCGGAGCGCATCTGCGTCGAGCACGCCAACGCTGAACACAAGCAGTGGCGAACCCTCCAGCGCTACCTCGGACGCCGCGAGTACTTCGACGAAACCTACGCGGCAGTCGCCGCCCTGGTCTCCGACCGCGCCGCCGAGAGGTGAGCACCCATCAGACAACCCGCCAGGCCAACACGCCCCGACCTCATTCGTACACAAGGCCGTTAGGCTCCGGCGCCTCGGGCAGCGGCCTGTCCTCCCGCTTGGACTCGATGATCTTCGCGATGGCCTCGGTGTAGGCGTCGTGAAACTCCTCGCCTTGAAGGTCCTCGCGGGTCATGGACTCCATCAGCGCCAGCGCGCCCTCGATCTCCCCCTCCGACACCTCCACCGGTGACGGGAGCAGCTCGGCGGGGTCGCGGATCTCGTCCGGCCAGCGCATCGCGTGCAAAACGATCGCGTCCTCGCGCACCCTGAGCAGGCCCAGGCGTTCGCGGCCCGACCAGGCGTACTTGGCGACCGCGACCTTCGATGAGCGCTCCAGGGCCTGGCGCAGCAGTTTGTACGGTTTCGCCGCGACCTGGCCGGCGGGCTGGAGGTAGTAACCTTCCGCGATGCGGATCGGGTCCACCGACTCCAAGGGCACGAACGCCTCGATCTCGACCGCCTTGGTCGTGGGCAGCGGCAGATCGCGCAGTTCCTCATCCGTGATCGGGATGACCTGGGTTTTCGTGAGCTCGTAGCCCTTGCCGATCTCCGCCTGGCCGACCTCGCGGTCCTCGTCTCACAGACCTTGCGCGTGCGGATCCGGCCCATGTCCTCCAGGTGGTACTGGTGGAAGTGAATGCTGTGGTCCTCGGTCGCGCTGACCACGTTGATCGGCACTGTGACCAGGCCGAAGCTGATCGCGCCGGACCAAATCGTTCGGGGCACCGCACACCTCCACCCCCGTGAGCCCCGAGCACCTCCAGCCTACGAAACCCGGGCCTCCCCCGGCACAGCGGAGCCCGCCGAACGTGAAGCGGCGCGCGACCGCATCACCGGGTCGCGCGCCGCCGTATGTCACGCCATGGGGCGATCACCCCGTGGCGTGGCCCTGTGGGAGGGCGGGTGGTTCAGTGGCGGCCGCCGCGGCGGTGGCCCCAGGAGGCGTCGTCGACGAAGCGGCCGCGGTCGTTGGCTGTCGGCCGAGGAACACCGGTGGGTCTTCGATGAGCTGATCGCGCCGTCGTACCTGAATGCGATCGTCAGCCGTGACGACCCACGGGCGGTCTACGTGCTGGGCAGCCGGGGGCGGGGAAGCTGCTGGCAGCCCGGATGGTGAAGCGGTCCATGCGGTCGGGGACGACCCGCCTGGTCGGTGACGACTTCAAGGCATCGCACCCGGACTATCTGCGGCTGCTGACAGAGGATCCCCGCAACGCCGGTGCCGCGATCCGGGCCGACTACCGTGCCTGGTTCGCCGAGGCCGAAGAGTACGTGCGCCGGCGCCGCGGCGACGCAATGATCGAGGGCGCGCCGGGCAGCGTGGAAGAGTTCCTCTCCAGCGCGCTGCCGTTCGCAGCCGACGGTTACCCGGTCGAGCTGGTGGTGCTGGCGGTGCGGGAGGCGGACAGTCTGCTGTCCACAGCGCTGCGGTACGCCCGCTCCCTGCAGGCAGGCGGTTACGCCCGTTTCACTTCACGCGCGGGGCATGACGTTTGTTTCCGCGCCCTGGCCGACGTCGTCGACGCCGCGCAGCGGCATCCGGCGATCACGGCCGTGACGGTGATCCGCCGGGACGGCGAGGCCCTGCTCCGGCAGGAGCAGGGCGCGGGTCGGCGGGCTGCCTGGGTGCTCGCCGCGGAACGGATGCGCCCGTACACCGATCAGGAGGCCGTGCAGTTCCTCCGGCTCCACCAGGCGCTGCGCCGCGCGCTTCCGCAGCACCGGCGGGAGCTGGACGCGATTGCCGCGTTGGCGCGGCCGTTGATGCCCGCGCGGGTGCAGCCGGCCCGGATCGACCGGCCGCACCCGTCCGTCTGGCCCCTGCCGTTACGGCGCACGGCCTCGGGCTCGGTAGGCATGTCTGACACTCCCAGCAGCGACTTTTCCGGCCTGGATGGCGGCAGTGAGATCCGCTCGGTCTCCTGTCGGCCGGCAGCGTCGAGGCGCCGCTGGTCCTCGAGCGCGGCCTGACGGCCGGCGGTCAGCTCTTCGATTCGGCCCTCGTCGGGAACCGGGGTCCTGCGCTCGGCAGCGATCTGGGTGCTGTACCAGGTCACCACGTCCCGAACAAGGTCCGCAGCATGCTGCTCGCAGTTCGCGGCGCGTTGCGGCACTTAAGTCACCGGATTCGGCCAGGGAGACAATGGCCGTTTCCGATCAAGATCAATACGAAGGCGCGCAGATCCCGACCTGCCACGTCCCACCCCCGAAACGATGATCACCTGGGCCCAACCTATGCCCGCATCAGGCCCCTTGGAGAAGCATCTCCCCCAGGCAGCGGGGTGCGAAGGAGCCTGCCCGCTGTTCAGCACGAACGACCGCAGCGTGCAGGCCGTCGAGGCGTTCACGAACCGGTCCTCGCAATGGGAGACGGTCGCGGCCGTGCTCACCGAGCACCTTCAGCATGTCGGTGCCCCCGGCTTCGACCCCGAGGACCTCGAGGCGCCCCGCAACCACGTGCTCGTCTTCCACGGCGTGGGCGGCATCGGCAAAACAACCCTGTCCCGGACGCTGGAGGCAGCGCTCGCCGACGCCGGACGCCGCCCCTCCCAGTGGGGCGCACCAGGCTGGCCGGCAGACCGCATCCTGCCCGTACGCATCGACCTCGCTCGCTCCGCCGGCACCGACTTCGAGCAGATCGTGCTGACGATCCGGGCCGCCCTCACCCGGATCGGGCGCCCCCTGCCAGCTTTCGACCTGGCGCTGCGCCGCTACTGGGAGGCCAACCACCCCGGCGAGCCCCTGGAGGAGTACCTGCGCCGCGGCGGTCTCGGCTCCCGGTTCGGGCAGGCCCTGCCGCAGCAGATGCAGTCCGCGCTCTCCGACATCGCCCAAGCGCTCATGCTGCCCGGCACTATCGGCTCGGTCGTCGGCCAGGTCACCGGCGCCCTGGTCGGTGCGCTGCGTGAACGCCGCCAGGCCGTACGGGCCCTGGCAGGATGCGCCCGGCTGGCCGATCTGCTGGAGGCCGAACCCGACCTGGACGCCCTGTCCTTCTACCCGCACCTGCTGGCGTGGGAGCTCGCCCGCCTCCCCGAGGGCAAACGCGTCGTGCCGGTCGTCCTGCTGGACACGTTCGAGGACATCGGCGACCGCACCCGCCGCGACCTGGAGCGCCTGGTCCAGCGGGCGGTGTGGCTCCTGCCGAACGCCTTCTGGGTGATCACCGGGCGCTCCCGCCTGCAGTGGGCCGACCCCGCGCTGCAGGGCCAGCTCGACTACACCGGCCCCACCGCCTGGCCCGGCCTCGTCCACACGGCCGTGCCAGCCGCCCGCACCCCCACCGGTGCCGGCACCGCACGGCAGGTCCTGATCGGCGACTTCTCCCCCGAGGACTGCGACGACTACCTCGCCCGCCGCCTCACCCGCGGCGGGCAGCCCCTCATCAGCGAGCCCGTCCGGCAAGTCATCACCGCCCGCTCGCACGGTTTGCCCCTCTATCTCGATCTGTCCGTCGCCCGGTTCCTGGAGCTCAGCCGCAGCGGGCGCACCCCGCAACCCGGCGACTTCGACCACGACTTCCCCGCCCTGGTCGCCCGCACCCTGACCGACCTCACCCCCGACGAACGCCACGTCCTGCGCTCGGTGAGCCTGCTGGACGCCTTCGACGTCCCCCTCGCCACCCGGGCCGCCGGCCTCGCCCACGAAGGCCCCGCCCTGCGGCTGACCGAGCGCCCCTTCGTCCGCGAGGACTCTTTCGGCCTGTGGCCCTCCCACCTCCACGGCCTGATCCGTTCCGCCGTACGCAACGCCGACGACACCACTGATGACCGCTGGAGTGAGCGCGACTGGCAGCAGGCTGCGCAGCGCGCCTTCACCACCCTTGGCGAACAGCACCACAACTCCCCCGGGCCGGGCAGGCTGCTGCTGATTGCCTGCCTGCGCCAAGGCCTGCGCCTGGCCCGCGACCGCCGCCTGGACCTCGGCTGGCTCATCCCGGCGGCCTGGACCTGCGTCAGCGACTCCGTGTGGGAACCCCTCGCCCCACCCGACACCGACAGCACGGGACTGGACACGGCCGCCGACGCCCTGGTCGAACTCCTCAGCGCGCTCGCCCGCCGCCAGCACCAGCACCGCTCGCACACCGTCGTCCGCCTCACCACGGTCATCGACAGTCACCTGCTCCCCGACGACCTGCAGCACATGGCGTTGTACTACCGGGCCAAGGCCCACCGCGATCTCGGGAACAGCTCGGCCTCCCGTACAGGCATGCAGGCCGTCGCCGACGGCCAGGGCCGCCTCGCCCCCGCCGCCCGACGCGGACTTGCCCATCTCGCCCGCATGGCCGGCGACTTCCCCACCGCCCACACCCTGGGCTGAGAAGGCCGCCACCACCGCGTCCAAGGCGACATCTGGTGGCCCCACGGCGACATGGACCGCGCCGCCGCCGCGTACGCCGCCGCACGCAACGAAGCCGAACACCACGGTGTCACCGGTGAACGCGGCAACAGCCAGGCCCACCACGCCTTCGCACTGGCCTTCACCGACCCGGCCGTCGCCGACGACGAACTCGCCCTCGCTGAGCAGCTTCTAGCCGACGTGGATCTACGCGCCACCACCCTGATCACCCGGATCGCGGCGCTCGCCCGCGACGCTGGCCGCACCGACGCCGACGTCGACGACCGCGCCCAGGTGCTGCGCGCCGAGATCCTTACAGGGGGCGTGACGTACGCCGAGCTCGCCCTTGACCTCGCCCTCGCCTTCCACCACGCCGTCCGCAACGACCAGGACCAGGTGGCCGCCACGATCGCCCGGCTGCGCGAGAACACCCGCGGCGGCGACTTCGCCTACTACAGCGACATCGCCGCCTTCATGGCCGACCTGCCCCTCGAGAAAGCCTCACCAACACGCTGGATCGACGGCGCACAGCACACGCGGCGGCGATGGCGAGGCCTGGTCACCACCCGCCGCGATCACCTGCACGTCCCGCGGTGACACATGCCCGCAGCCCCGCTGTCCGGCGGGGCTGCGGGTTGGGTGCTGCTGCGTTCAGGGCGTGAGGTCCAGTACGCGGACCGGCTCACCTGCCCACCGGTGCGGGGCCGTGGTGGCGATGATCGCGCCGTCGGGACGGTCCGGGGTGGGCTGCGCCGCGTACTGGCTGTGCGCCGCGGCCCAGGTCTCCTGCCGGGCGACGGCCAGGGCGGCGGCCAGGTCCAGATCGAGGACGGTGATGCCCGGCAGCGAAGCCAGGTGCTCTGCCGTGCCGGGCCGGGCGCGATCGGCTTCCACTAATGCGCACGCCGGGGCGTACAGGAACCAGCCCGACTCGGCATGGGCACGGTGGATCAGACGGGAAGCAAGGACGTTGCCCTGGCCGGCTGCGGCCATCGCGGTGTCGTCCAGGACGATGTGCACAGCGTCGCTCACTGGCTGGTCACCTGGGCCAGGCGCCGGTCCAGCTCGCTGTCCAGGTCCTGCTCCTCGGCAGCGGTCGGCGCGTAGCCGTTCCACTCCTTCAGCGCGGCCCGGGCCTTCTCCGCCCGCTCGGCCCGCTCGGCCGGAGTCAGCAGCGTCTCAGCGAGACGGGCGAGATACGCGCGCAGCGACAGACCCTCAGCGGCAGCTATGGCGGCCAGCCGGTCCTTGGCTTCCTCGGGGATACGGACGTTGGCATCGGACATCGTCGTGCTCCTTCCCATACCTCAAGGGTACGGGTACGTACCCGTACCCGCCACATGCCTAATTCCGGTCACAGCCCTGTTGTGTGGCCGAATCCAGTGCAATGCTGTGACGGCGGTGATCCTCCACCCCCCGTGGAGGCCCCACCTATGGCCCCGCCCGTGCGCTGTCACCTGGGCGGGGCCGCGCCGTCCCTCCCGGCCCTCCCCACGGGAGGGCCGACGGCTGCGCAGACACCGAGGCCGTCACTCGTACGGCCGGTGGTCGTTTCCGGTGTGGATTTACACACCGGATGCGGAGGAGGCCCAGTGGGCCCGTCGTTTGTGATCGAGCGGCTTGAGTTCCGACGGGGCGAGGTCTGGTACGCCCGCCACTTCAGGGGCTTGGTGACCTTCCTCGTGGGCCACTCCAAGGCAGGAAAGTCCACCGCGCTCGAGGCGCTGCTCTATCCGCTGGGACTCCTCACGGCAACGGTCATGCCAGAGGTCCGCAGCTGTGAGTACGTCCGGCTCGTCTTCCGGGTCGCGGGCACCCGCTGGCAGGCCACCCGCAGCGGATCGAACCCGCGGGCCCGGGTGTCGTTGAAGAATCTCGACAACCCGGACGAGATCGAGCATGTGCTGCCGGTGACGAGTACGAAGCCTGGCGAGAGGACGGCGGGTGCCTTCGTCCAGGACCTGCTTGGCCTTCCCGCCGCTGTCCGCGGGGCCACACGTGTGGGGCTGGACGACTTCTACGGCACTGTCATGGCGCTGCGGCAGAACACGATCGCCTCGCAGTTTCTTGGCGGCGGAAAAGATGAGGCGCGGGTCCTGGCGCTGGAGGTCCTCCTCGGCTTGTGGAACGAGGACCTCGCGGGCCTGGAGAAGAACGCGTCGGAAGCCACATCCCGCCACCGGGCGGCCCGCTCTGCTCTGGCGGCGTTCAAGAAGCTGCGGGACAGCGGTGCGCTGGCTGATCCCGTCAGTGTTCGCGCCGCCTACGAGCAGAAGCAGCGAGAGCACCTGGCGGCGGCGGAGCGGTGGCAGAAGGCCGACGCGGCGCTGAAGACCGCTGTCGGGGAGCGCGGGCGGCTTGTCGCCTTGCACAAGGCGGCCGAGGCTCAGCGTCGGAAGACCGCCAAACAGGCTGTCTCCGCCCACGTCAGGCTGAACGGTGCCACCGCCGAACACGCGCGCGCCGAGGGCCAGCTCGCAGAACTGCTCAGCCCGAAGGCGCAGGACTGCACGTGCTGCGGGCAGCCTCTTCCACAGCGGGAGCCGGGCCTGTGCCTGCAGTGCGGGCAGCCGCACGACGGCCAGGCAGGCCGGCGTGAACAGCAGATCGCCGCGGCCCGCGCGAAGGTGGACCGGCTCCGGCTCAGGCTGCGCACTCTGGAGGATGCCTCGGTCGCTGCCGCTGCGGAGGCGGCGGAAGCCGACACGGCAGCCGCGGCCGCGCTCACCGCCCGCGACGCCTACGACGACGGCCATCTCCAGCCAGCCCGTACGGCCGCGCAGCAGGCTGAGAAGGAGGCTCACGGCCTGAGCCGTGACGTCGCCCAGCTCAAGGAACGCCTGGAGTCGGCCGACTACATCAGTGCTCAGGAGAAGGTCATCAAGGCGGCCAAGGAGCAGATGGAAGCGGCGCAGGCCGCCCGGGACGCCGCGGTCACCGCTCACGACGTGCGCCGCAAGGAAGTCACCGGTCGTTGGGCGGAGTTCTTCCTCACCCGGCTGCAGCAGATCAATCCCGACGTCGAGACCGCTTCCATCGATCCGGACGACTTCACCACGCGCGTTAAGGAGCGGCACACCGCCGACAAGACCTTCGCCGAGAGCTCGGTCGCCGGCAGCCCCAAGGTGGCCACCAACGTCGCACTGCTCCTGGCCCTGCGCGACCTCGGCCGCGCCGACCCCGGCGTCCGCGTGCCCCCGCTCCTGATCATCGATTCGCCGCTGACCGGCCTCGGAGCCCAGGGCCTGGACCACGCCAGCGGGCTGCGACTGATCGACACGCTCATCGATATCGCCGACGACGCCTCCCCCGATGGCTACGCCTGTCAGGTCATCGCCGCCACCAACGACCCTCTTCCTCGCCCCTATCCCGGCGTGCGAGAAATCCGTATCGACACCGACAACCGGTTCTTCGACCACGCTCCCCGCCGTGACACCTGACCCATGCCCTGGGACATTGATTGCTGCCAGCCGTTTCGCGGACATGCTGTGGTGTGCCTCGTCAAGACACAGACCGGTCGCCACGGCGTGCCCTCACGCAGGCCTGCACCGTTTGGTCGGGTGTGGAACAAAGCAACCCGTTGCATGAACTGTCCTATTGCATCGAACGCCATAACAAAGCGTCCCGGGCAGCACGCGAACTGTGGGCGGAGGCCGAGCAAGAGGGGCGAAGGATTGGGCACCTGGTTGGCGCGCTGCTGGCGGAAGGCACTCCTGCGGCCGAAGTCGGACGTTTGCTCGTCGCCGTGGATGACACCCACGAGGCGCCGCCGGGGCTGACGGCGGTTTCGTCCGGGGCCCAAGACCAGCCGGAGTCGGCTGCTCGGCCTGCGGCCTGCGAATCGACCAGCGCTGTGAAGGATAAGAACGAACGGACGACCGACCGGGTGCCGCCGCAAGCGGAACACGTTGTGCGGCCACCCGCCAAGGAGTCGTGCGACCGGACACGGGCGCTGGAGGTCGTGCGCAGCGTGCGATGGCCCTCGGGGCTCACGGTGGGAACGCTGATGAGGGCGCTGGCCGCCGAAGGCCGCACGATCACCGAGGTTCAGACGCAGAGCTGGCTTCAGGAGTGGAGTGCCGTTGGCGAGGTCATCCTCATCGGCACCGGCCGGTACCTTCACAGCGCTCAGGCGGCACTGAGCCCGACTCTGGCCACGGGCGAGCATGCGCCACTGCTGCTGCGTCGTGCCTTCCAGCTCGTGTCCGGAGCGCCGAAGAAGGAGATGGCCACCCACCCGTGACCTGGCTGACGCAATGGGAGAGAACGTCAATATCGTCGGTGGCGAGCTGTGCGCCATGCTGCGTGAGGTAGGTGTCCTCCGGCCCAACCGCGGCAAGATCAACGCCCGCTACGGCGGAACGACCGGTCAGCGTCTGCCGGGATACACCGCAGAGACGCTCGGACAGGCGATCGCCGCCTACAACCTGCGGATGACGGGCGCCCAGCAGCTGGTCACTGTTCCGAAGAACGGCACCTCTGCGCATGGGCAACAGATCACACTCCCTGCCGACTCCAGCGGGAGCCATTCCGGGACGGCACGGGAGCGGGCGCTGGAGATCATCGAGGAAGCCGGCGTCAACGGCATCAACCATGCCGCTTGGTCCGCCAGCTCGACCACGAGGACCACACAGTCGTCGGCCCCCAGGTACGCAGCTGGTTGACGCAGTGGACAGAACAACGCGTGCTGCGACAGCTCAGTAACGGTTCTTAGTGGGCGGTTCGTAAGGTGATGTCCGTTTCTGCCTGAGGTTGGGGCAAGGTTGC
>NZ_JBHVYK010000128.1:0-17792 GCF_042880855.1 Streptomyces sp. NPDC058291 | reverse complement strand
ACCCCGTTGCCGCGGCCGGGGGGGACGGCTCGGCGTCAGTGCGGGGAATTTATCCTCCGCACCGGCCACGGCCACGGTCCCCCGCGAACACGTGCGCCCCGGCACCGGTCCCTGGGGGCGGGGGCCTCCTATGCACGGGCAGTCCGCGCCGCAGGGCTCAGGTGGCGCGTCTGCGCCGCGCCCCCGGTCGCCGCTCGCTCGGCCGGGTCACCGGGTCCCCGGCCTCCTGCGCGGCCGCCCGCCGGCGCAGGCCGAAGTCGGCCAGCGCCTCGGCCAGCTTGAGCACGGACGGCTCGGGCGCCATGACGTCGACCCGCAGCCCGTGCTCCTCCGCCGTCTTGGCGGTCGCGGGGCCGATGCAGGCGATCACCGTCACGTTGTGCGGCTTGCCCGCGATCCCGACCAGGTTGCGCACCGTGGACGACGACGTGAAGAGAACGGCGTCGAAGCCACCGCCCTTGATCGCCTCGCGCGTCTCGGCCGGCGGCGGCGAGGCCCGCACCGTCCGGTAGGCGGTGACGTCGTCGACCTCCCAGCCCAGCTCGATGAGCCCGGCGACCAGCGTCTCGGTGGCGATGTCGGCGCGCGGCAGGAACACCCGGTCGATCGGGTCGAAGACGGGGTCGTACGGCGGCCAGTCCTCGAGGAGGCCGGCGGCCGACTGCTCGCCGCTCGGCACGAGGTCGGGCTTCACGCCGAAGGCGACCAGCGCCTTCGCCGTCTGCTCGCCCACCGCCGCCACCTTGATGCCGGCGAAGGCACGCGCGTCGAGCCCATACTCCTCGAACTTCTCCCGCACCGCCTTGACGGCGTTGACGGACGTGAAGGCGATCCACTCGTAGCGGCCCGTCACCAGGCCCTTGACCGCCCGCTCCATCTGCTGGGGCGTGCGCGGCGGCTCGACGGCGATCGTCGGCACCTCGTGCGGCACGGCGCCGTAGGACCGCAGCTGGTCGGAGAGCGAGACCGCCTGCTCCTTCGTGCGCGGCACGAGCACCTTCCAGCCGAACAGCGGCTTGGACTCGAACCACGCCAGCTGGGCGCGCTGGGCGGGGGCGGAACGCTCGCCGACCACGACTATCACCGGCCGGCCGCCCTCCGGGGAGGGCAGCACCTTGGCCTGCTTCAGGGTCTGCGCGATGGTGCCGAGCGTCGCCGACCAGGTCCGCTGCCGGGTGGTCGTGCCGGCCACGGTGACCGTCATCGGGGTGTCGGGCTTGCGGCCCGCGGAGACCAGTTCCCCGGCGGCCGAGGCCACGGAGTCCAGGGTCGTCGACACCACGACCGTCCCGTCGGACGCGCCGACCTCGGTCCAGCAGCGGTCCGAGGCGGTGCGCGCGTCGACGAAGCGGACGTCCGCGCCCTGCGCGTCGCGCAGCGGCACACCGGCGTACGCGGGCACGCCGACGGCGGCCGCGACTCCGGGGACGACCTCGAAGGGAACGCCGGCGGCGGCGCACGCGAGCATCTCCTCCGCCGCGTACGCGTCCAGTCCGGGGTCCCCGGACACCGCACGGACGACCCGCCTGCCGCCCCGCGCGGCCTCCATGACAAGATGTGCGGCATCGCGCACAGCGGGTGTCCCAGCGGTTGTTGACGTGCCGTCAACGACCGTGGGGAAAGGCGCGCCCGTGCCCGGGAGGGGGTCCGACGAAGGACCCGCTTCCGCGTTCACGACGGCGACGCCGGGCCTGGCGTGCGTCCGTACGACGTCGAGCACCTCGTGCTCGGCGACGAGGACGTCCGCGTGCGCCAGCGCCTCAACGGCGCGCAGAGTCAGCAGTCCCGGATCCCCGGGTCCGGCACCCAGGAAGGTGACGTGCCCGTGTTCAGGACCAGCGGCTGGAAGGGCGGTGGGGCTCACTGTGCTCGCTCCCCCATCAGACCGGCCGCGCCCTGGGCGAGCATCTCGGCGGCGAGTTCGCGACCGAGCGCCATTGCCCCGTCGTGCGTCTCGGGCACGGGACCGGTGGTGGACAGCTGCACCGTGCGAGAGCCGTCGGTCGTCCCGACGACGCCTCGCAGGCGCATTTCGTTGACAATCTGCCCGTCGGCCAGGAGGTCGGCCAGCGCGCCCACAGGGGCGCTGCAGCCGGCCTCCAGGGCGGCGAGCAGGGACCGTTCGGCGGTCACGGCGACCCGGGTGAAGGGGTCGTCGAGCTCGCCGAGCGCGGCGATCAGCGCTGCGTCGTCCGCGGCGCATTCGATCGCCAGTGCTCCCTGGCCGGGAGCGGGCAGAACCGTGTCGACCGACAGGAAGTCGGTGACCTCGTCGATGCGGCCGATGCGGCTCAGGCCGGCCGCGGCCAGCACCACCGCGTCCAGCTCGCCGTCGTGCACGTACCGGATGCGGGTGTCGACGTTCCCGCGTATCGGCACGGTCTCGATGTCCAGCCCGTGGGCGCGTGCGTACGCGTTCAGCTGCGCCATGCGGCGCGGCGAACCGGTGCCGATGCGCGCCCCGCGGGGCAGGTCGGTGAATTTCAGCGCGTCCCGGGCGACGATCACGTCGCGGGGGTCCTCGCGCACCGGCACGGCGGCCAGGACCAGGTCCTCGGGCTGCGTGGTGGGGAGGTCCTTCAGCGAGTGAACCGCGAAGTCGACCTCGCCCCCGGCCAGCGCGTCCCGCAGCGCCGTCACGAAGACGCCCGTGCCGCCG
The DNA here is from genome assembly GCF_042880855.1 of Streptomyces sp. NPDC058291. Classification (NCBI taxonomy): domain Bacteria; kingdom Bacillati; phylum Actinomycetota; class Actinomycetes; order Kitasatosporales; family Streptomycetaceae; genus Streptomyces; species Streptomyces sp. NPDC058291. The sequence goes on along the minus strand of NZ_JBHVYK010000128.1, from coordinate 15,133 downwards.
ATCTGCGCGAGGTGCTCGCGCGAGACGTCACCGTAGGTGGTGATCTCGACGAGTTCCACGGGCCGTCCGGTCACCTGGCTCACGGCGTCCGCCACCTGCCCGGACTGGGCCATGGCGAGCTTGCTCCGCCTGGTCCCCAGTCTCAGTGCCTTCGTACTCATGCCGCTCATGCCGGCCCTCGGTTCTCTGCGTTCTTCTCGGTGCTGTCCTCGGCCCGGGACACGGCGGCCACCGTCTCCTGGTCGAGGTCGAACAGGGTCCGCAGCGCGTCCGCGTACCCGGCGCCGCCGGGTTCGGCCGCGAGTTGCTTGACCCGGACGGTCGGCGCGTGCAGCAGCTTGTCGACGACGCGCTTCACGGTCTGCGTGATCTCGGCGCGGTGCTTGTCGTCCAGGCCGGGCAGCCGCCCGTCGAGCCGCGCGATCTCGCCGGCCACGACGTCGGCGGCCATGGCGCGCAGCGCGACCACGGTCGGCGTGATGTGCGCGGCCCGCTGCGCCGCGCCGAAGGCGGCGACCTCGTCGGCGACGATCCGCCGCACCAGGTCGACGTCGGCGGCCATGGGCGCGTCGGCGGAGGCCTCGGAGAGCGACTCGATGTCCACCAGCCGCACCCCGGCCAGCCGGTGGGCGGCCGCGTCGACGTCCCGCGGCATCGCGAGGTCGAGCAGGAAGAGCACCGGCCGCGGCCGCGCGAGCGGGGCGACCTGCTCGGGGCGGCGCCGCTCGGGGATGCGTCCGACGGCGGCGGCGGTCGCGGCGAGCGCGACGATCAGCTCGGCGTCGGCCTCGGGGCCGCGCCGGCCGACGAGCCGCCGGTCGACGGTGGCGTTGTCGACCCAGGCCGCGTGCTGCTCCAGCGTGGCCGCGTCCATCCCGGCGACGGCGGCCTCCCCGATCACGGAGAAGCCGGTCTGCTGCACCCCGGACTGCTGGACGGCGGCCAGGTCGAGGGGGCAGTTGTCGTCGCTCCCGAGGGAGGTGGGCTGCAGCGGCCGCACCTGCGTCGGCGCGTCCTCCTCGTGGAAGGCGGCCGGCGCTCCGGTGCGGCCCTCGACCGCCTCCGCGACCGCCTCCGCCGTCAGGACCAGGCCCGTCGCCCCGGTACAGGAGACGGCCACGTCGGCACGTGTCAGCTCGGCCGGCACCGACTCCATCGGTACCGCGCGGGCCGACACGTGCGCGCCGTCGGCCTCGGCCAGTATCCGGGCGAGCCGCTCGGCGCGGTCCAGGGTGCGGTTGGCGACGACGACCTCGGCGACCCCGGCGCGCGCCAGCGTGGCGGCGGCCAGCGAGGACATGGAGCCCGCGCCGATGACGAGGGCGCGCTTGCCCCGCGCCCAGCCCTGCACGTCCTCGCCCGCGGCCAGCTGCTCCAGGCCGAAGGTGACCAGGGACTGCCCGGCGCGGTCGATGCCCGTCTCGGAGTGGGCGCGCTTGCCGACCCGCAGAGCCTGCTGGAACAGGTCGTTCAGCAGCCGTCCGGCGGTGTGCAGCTCCTGCGCCCGGGCCAGCGAGTCCTTGATCTGGCCGAGGATCTGGCCCTCGCCGACGACCATGGAGTCCAGTCCGCAGGCCACGGAGAAGAAGTGATGGACGGCGCGGTCCTCGTAGTGCACGTAGAGATAGGGAGTGAGCTCCTCCAGGCCGACCCCGCTGTGCTGGGCGAGCAGCGTGGACAGCTCGGCGACGCCCGCGTGGAACTTGTCCACGTCGGCGTACAGCTCGATCCGGTTGCAGGTGGCGAGGACGGCGGCCTCGGCGGCCGGTTCCGCGGCGACGGTGTCCTGGAGCAGCTTGGACTGGGCGTCCGCGGGCAACGACGCCCGCTCCAGCACGCTCACGGGGGCGCTGCGGTGGCTCAGGCCGACGACGAGGAGGCTCATGCCGGCATCACGGCGGGCACGTCCCCGTCGGGTCCCTGGTCGGTGGAGTCGCCGCGGCCGACCGGGGCGGCCGGCGCGGCCTCGTTCAGGGCGGCGGCGGCCTCCTCGCCGGCCTTGCGCTGCTCGTGGAAGGCGAGGATCTGCAGCTCGATGGAGAGGTCGACCTTGCGTACGTCGACGCCTTCGGGCACGGCCAGCACGGTCGGCGCGAAGTTCAGGATGGAGGTGACCCCGGCGGCCACGAGCCGGTCGCAGACCTGCTGCGCGACGGACGGCGGGGTGGTGATGACGCCGATGGAGACGCCGTTGTCGGAGATGATCTTCTCCAGGCCGTCGCTGTGCTGGACGGCGATCCCGGCGACCTGCTTCCCGGCCATCGCGGGGTCGGCGTCGATGAGCGCCGCGACGCGGAACCCGCGCGAGGCGAACCCGCCGTAGTTGGCGAGCGCCGCGCCGAGGTTTCCGATGCCGACGATCACGACCGGCCAGTCCTGGGTGAGACCGAGTTCACGGGAGATCTGGTAGACGAGGTACTCGACGTCGTAGCCGACACCCCGGGTCCCGTAGGAACCCAGGTAGGAGAAGTCCTTGCGCAGCTTGGCGGAGTTGACCCCGGCAGCGGCCGCGAGCTCCTCGGAGGAGACCGTGGGCACCGAGCGCTCCGACAGTGCGGTCAGCGCGCGAAGGTACAGCGGAAGGCGGGCGACGGTGGCCTCGGGAATCCCTCGGCTACGGGTCGCCGGTCGGTGAGTTCGGCCAGTTGCCACGGTGCTCCTGCGGGTAGAGCGGGGCTGTAGGCGGTCGTACGTTCCCGGACCGCCCCGTCGACAGCAGGCTATGTCTTTGTGAACGCGTGCACAAAGATGGTGTCCGATTTGCCCGGCCAACGTGACCGGGGTCACGCGCGTCATTCCAGGGGGCAAAACCGCCACTCTCCTCGCGAATCCCGCCCCCGAGACCAAATCACCATCGATCCTAAGCGACGTTCCGCACGCCCTTGTACTGCTCGGTCAGTTCCTCAGCCGGCCAACGCGTCGCGCAGCCGGTCCTCGTCCACCCGCCAGAAGGTGTGCTGCCGGCCGTCCACCAGGACGACCGGAATCTGCTCCCAGTACCGGTCGTACAGTTCCCGGTCGTCGGCGATGTCCTTCTGCTCCCAGGGCACGCCGAGTTCCCCGCAGACCTTGTCGACGACGCGCTCGGCGTCGTCGCACAGATGGCAGCCGGACTTGCGGATCAGCGTGACCGACCGCTCGCCCGGGCCGGCCTTGCGTCGAAAGAGGGGACTCATGCCGCCATTGTCGCGCTTCCGCGACGGCGAGGCCGCCCACTGTTCACACCCTTTGAACCTCGCGGATCCGGAAGCGCCGAACGGAATGGCTATGCTCACGCCATGGCCGCTCTAGGATGGCTCACTCCCCGTAGGCGCTCCGCCACGGCGCGGAGCGTGTTGGCAGGCGAGGCCTCGGCAGAGGCAGCCCGCAAGTCCGCCCAGGCCCTGGACACCCAGGACGCGCTGGACGCTTCATCCCGGGAACCGCAGTTCCCGGTGCACGGCGACGCGATGGCCGCCGCCTTCTTCGACCTCGACAACACCGTCATGCAGGGCGCGGCCCTCTTCCACTTCGGCCGCGGCCTGTACAAGCGGAACTTCTTCGAGACCCGCGACCTGGTCCGCTTCGCATGGCAGCAGGCGTGGTTCCGGCTGGCCGGCATCGAGGACCCCGAGCACATGCAGGAGGCCCGCGACTCGGCGCTGTCCATCGTGCAGGGCCACCGCGTCTCGGAGCTGATGTCGATCGGCGAGGAGATCTACGACGAGTACATGGCCGAGCGCATCTGGCCGGGCACCCGCGCCCTCGCCCAGGCCCACCTCGACGCCGGCCAGAAGGTGTGGCTGGTCACCGCCGCCCCGGTGGAGATCGCCCAGGTGATCGCCCGCCGCCTCGGCCTCACCGGCGCCCTGGGCACGGTCGCGGAGTCCGTCGACGGCGTCTACACCGGCAGGCTGGTCGGCGAGCCCCTGCACGGGCCGGCGAAGGCGGAGGCGGTCCGCGCGCTGGCCGCGGCGGAGAACCTGGACCTCTCCCGCTGCGCCGCCTACAGCGACTCCCACAACGACATCCCGATGCTCTCCCTGGTCGGCCACCCCTACGCCATCAACCCGGACGCCAAGCTGCGCAAGCACGCCCGCACCCTCGACTGGCGGCTGCGCGACTACCGCACGGGCCGCAAGGCGGCGAAGGTCGGCATCCCGGCGGCGGCCGGCGTGGGCGCGGTCGCGGGCGGCACCGCGGCGGCCATCGCGCTGCACCGGCGACGGCGGTAGTCCCGGCTCCCCGAAGACACCCCCCGAGCGGCCGCGGCGGTACGACCATCGCCCGGTCGCTCCGTCATGCCGCCCGGCGACACTCCACACCCACGAGCAGACCCGGCCGATCCAACGGTCGTACCCCTGTATCCCCGCACGCAGTCCTGTTGTCCGCGGACAGCCACAACACGCCCCGGTCCGAACCGAAAATCGAGCCGTTCCGGTCAAGAATCGTTCACCTTGTGCGACCTGATCGAGCATCAATAGGCCACAGAAGCGACGTAATCGATGATTTGAGCAACTCGGTGTAGCAGGGCCTGTACGAAGCGTTATTCTCCTCAGACGCAATCCGGCACCCCTCCCGTCGCTACGACGGGTGAAAGGTTCCGCACTGCACGTGATGGAAGCTCTGCCTCTGGGAGTCCCGTGTACCCACACGTCGGGGTTGACACCTCGGGCCTGGCTACGCTGCGCGCAACGGTCGCTACGGTCCAGGACCTGTTGCGCGGCTTCGTCCCCACCGCGTACGCCGTCCCCGCCTTCGCCACCGCCACTCCGGCGGGCCCGTGCTATGCACTGGCCGAAGGCAGCGCCGCGGTCGGCCGAAGAGGACGCTCGTCCGGCGCGCCCACCACCGCCCGCCGACCGGCCGCCGACAGCGACAGCGCCCGAATGATGGACCTCGTCGAACGCGCACAGGCCGGCGAGGCCGACGCCTTCGGGCGGCTGTACGACCAGTACAGCGACACCGTGTACCGCTACATCTACTACCGGGTGGGAGGCAAGGCGACCGCTGAGGACCTCACCAGCGAGACGTTCCTGCGCGCACTGCGCCGCATCGGGACGTTCACCTGGCAGGGCCGTGACTTCGGGGCCTGGCTCGTCACCATCGCCCGCAACCTCGTCGCCGACCACTTCAAGTCCAGCCGTTTCCGGCTGGAGGTGACCACCGGCGAGATGCTCGACGCGAACGAGGTCGAACGCTCACCCGAGGACTCCGTCCTGGAGTCCCTCTCCAACGCCGCGCTCCTCGACGCGGTGCGCCGGCTCAACCCGCAGCAGCAGGAGTGCGTGACACTCCGGTTCCTGCAGGGCCTCTCCGTCGCCGAGACCGCCCGCGTGATGGGCAAGAACGAGGGCGCCATCAAGACGCTCCAGTACCGGGCCGTCCGCACCCTCGCGCGCCTCCTGCCCGAAGACGCCCGCTGACCCCACCCGTCGGCAGACTACCGACGGCCATCCCCAACTCACGTTCAGTGAAAGTCCGTTGTCTTCCCGATCCGATCATCCGCCGTCCGTAACCCAAGTGCCGCGCCAGTCGTTGTGCGGGATACAGGCTCCCTGTGGTCACGTCCTGGCCGACCCCGATCACCCGATCGTGTGGAACCGGCCGGGGGCGTGCAACCCTCCGGACCCCCGGGGAGTCGACCGTCATGACGAGAGGAGGTGCCGCCTGTGATCGCGAACGTATCGGCACACCGGCGGGCGAACGCCTTCGCCCAGGCCCTGGAGGAGCATTCCGACCAGGGCGCGGCGGCCGAGCAGACCGAAGGATCACCGCCGGCGCCGGCCGCTGCGGACCAGACCGAGCAGGGCCGCATTCTGGCCCTCGCCACGAGTCTCGCCGAGCTGCCCAAGCCGGAACTCGACCCCGAGGTCAAGGTCGTCCAGCGGGCCCAGTTGGTCGCCGCCATGGAGGCCATGCTGCAGGCGGGCACCGCGGGAGGCGAAGCGGCGGAACCCTCGGTGCCGGAGCAACGCTCCCACCGGGCGAAGGGCACACACCGGGCCGGTCCCCTGGGCAAACTGCGACCGCGGTCCCGGCTGGCCAAGGGCCTCACCGCGGGCGGCCTCAGCGTCGGCGTCGCGGCGGGCGCCTTCGGCGGTGTGGCCGCGGCCAGCTCCGACGCCCTTCCCGGCGACGGGCTCTACGGGCTGAAGCGCGGCATAGAGGACTTCAAGCTCAACTACCTGGCCGACGGCGACGACGAACGCGGTCGCACCTACCTCGACCAGGCGTCCACCCGGCTCAGCGAAGCCCGCCGTCTCATGGAACGGGGCCGCAGCGGCGACCTCGACCACGAGTCCCTCGGCGAGATCCGGCGCGCGCTGAACGGCATGCAGCACGACGCCGCGGAAGGCCACCGCCTCCTCCACGAGGCGTACCAACGCGACCCCGGCTCCCTGGGCCCCATCCAGGCACTCGACGCGTTCACCCGCTCGCACCGCGACGCCTGGAGTGCTCTGCGCGACCGCCTGCCGGTTCAGCTCGGGGACGTCAGCCAGCAGGTCTCCTCGGTCTTCGAAGCCATAGACGAAGAGGTCGCCCCGCTGCAGGCCCTGCTGCCGCAGCCACCCGCCCCGAGCGGCGGCGCCCGCCACGGCTCCGGCTCGGCGTCCACCGGCGCCTCGGACAGCGGCCGCTCCACCACACCCGGCGCCGGCCCCGGCAAGGAGTCGTCCCACGGCGCCGGCACCACACCCGGCGCCCCCGGCAAGTCCTCCTCCTCCGGCGCCACCGGAGACGACGACGGCCTGCTCGGCGGGAACACCGGCGGCCTGCTCGACCCCCCGAAGGACAACGGCAGCACCGACCCGACCACCAGCACGCCCGGCACCCGGCCGGACGTCACCCTCCCGCCCCTCCTCCCCGGCCTGCTCCCGGGCCTGGGCATCGACAGCGAGGACGCGGACTGACGAGCACGGACACCTGTGGGGGCGCCCCTCTCGGAAGAGCGGGGCGCCCCCACAGCCGTACCCCCGGAACTTCGCCGAGCCGAACCCGGCCCGGAGCTAGAAGAACACCGACCTACGCTGCACCGACAACTTGTACAACGTGTGCTGGATCTGCTCACGCACCTGATCCATCAGGTCGAACATCAGCATCGGCACCCACCCACACCGCCGGCCTCGCACCGCTTCGCGGGCATCGCCCGGCCACGCCGAACTCCGTCCGGCGGCTCACGTCCCCCCCGCCCCGGCCACCCCTCAGAAGAACACCGACCTACGCTGCACCAACAACTTGTACAACGTGTGCTGAATCTGCTCACGCACCTGATCCGTCAGGTTGAACATCAGCATCGGGTCCTCGGCCGCCTCCGGCGGGAAGCCGTCCGTCGGGATCGGCTCGCCGAACTGGATCGTCCACTTGGTCGGCAGCGGGATCGCGCCCAGCGGGCCGAGCCACGGGAAGGTCGGCGTCAGCGGGAAGTACGGGAAGCCCAGCACCCGGGCCAGGGTCTTGGCGTTGCCGATCATCGGATAGATCTCCTCCGCCCCGACGATCGAGCACGGGATGATCGGGGCGCCCTGGCGCAGCGCCGTGGAGACGAAGCCGCCCCGGCCGAACCGCTGCAGCTTGTACCGCTCGCTGAACGGCTTCCCGATGCCCTTGAAGCCCTCCGGCATCACCCCGACCAGCTCGCCCTGGCCCAGCAGCCGTTCGGCGTCCTCCGCGCACGCGAGGGTGTGCCCCAGCTTGCGCGCCAGCTCGTTGACGACCGGCAGCACGAACACGAGGTCGGCGGCCAGCAGCCGCAGATGCCGGCCGGCCGGGTGGTGGTCGTGGACGGCGACCTGCATCATCAGCCCGTCCAACGGGAGCGTCCCGGAGTGGTTGGCGACGATCAGCGCGCCCCCCTCGGCCGGGATGTTCTCGACGCCCTTCACCTCGACCCGGAAGTACTTCTCGTACACCGGCCGCAGCAGCGACATCAGGACCTGGTCGGTCAGCTCCTCGTCGTAGCCGAAGTCGTCGACCTCGTAGTCGCCCGTGAGGCGCCGGCGCAGGAAGGACAGGCCGCCCGCGATCCGCCGCTCCAGGCCTCCGGCGCCCCCGTTCTCGCGTCCCTGCTCCTCACCCGTCACAGGAACATCATCCTGCCCCGCCGCCCTGGCGGGCAGGGGCTGGACCTCCCCCACCTCGCCGAGCTCCCGGACCGGGGCGGGCTCGCCGTTCCTGCGCCGGCTCCCCGCGCCCCGGCGCCGGGGCGGCCGCGACACGGCGCTCCCCCGGGACCGGTCGTCGTCGAACGGAATGACCTTGGCGTCCGCCATCGTTGATGCGCTCCTCAGTTGGCGCTCGGCGTCGGGGGGTGAGCCGGGGCGCGGCCGCCGCCCGGCAGCGGCAGCGCGGCGATCCGGTCGACGGCCCCGGTGACGGCCTCGGGCGGCAGCAGCCCGGGCCCGTGGCTGCGCGCGAAGTCCTCGAAGGTCCCGGCCGTCGTGTAGCGCGGCAGGAACCCCAGCGTCTCGCGCATCTGGACCGTCGAGACGACCCGGCCGTGGGTGAGCAGCCGGATCTGCTCGGGTGAGAAGTCCGTCATGCCCAGCGTACGCACCAGGGAGCCCGCCCACGTGACGGCGGGCAGCGGCAGCGGCACGGTAGGCCGTCCGAGCCGGCGCGAGCACTGTGACAGCAACAGCACTCCGTCGCCGGCGATGTTGAAGGTGCCACTGTTGAGCGTGCCCCGCTGCGGTTCGTGGCTGCCGATCCGCAGCACCTCGATCACGTCGTCCTCGTGGACGAACTGCAGCCGGGGGTCGTAACCGAACACGGTGGGCAGCACGGGCAGTGAGAAGTACGCGGCGAGCGGCGTCTCGGCGGTGGGCCCGAGGATGTTGGCGAACCGCAGCACGCACACGGCGACGTCGGGCCGCCGCCGGGCGAACCCTCGGACGTACCCCTCCACCTCGACGGCGTCCTTGGCGAAGCCCCCGCTGGGCAGCGACTTGGCGGAGGTGGTCTCGGTGAACACGGCCGGGTCGCGGGGCGCGGACCCGTAGACGTTGGTACTGGACTTGACGACCAACCGCTTCACGTTCGGCGACTTCTGGCACGCTCCGAGCAGCTGCATGGTGCCGATGACGTTGGTCTCCTTGACCGTGGTCCGGCTGCCGCCGCCCAACGCGGTGCCCGTGACGTCCAGGTGGACGACCGTGTCGGCGCCGGTCTCGGCGAGCACGCGCGCGATGGTCGGCTGGCGGATGTCCGTCTGGATGAAGTCGGCGCCGCCGAGATGGTGCTCGGGGGGAACCGCGTCCACGGCGATCACCCGGTCGACCTGTGGGTCACGCTGGATGCGTCGTACGAACCGACCCCCGAGCTGACGGGCCACTCCGGTAACGAGCACGACCTTTCCCAAGATCAGCGCCTTCCTTCCGTCCTGGAACCGCCTGGCTACCCTGCCGCGTTCCCCGTCTGCGGGCCAACTTAGCGGGTCGATATTGCGCTGTGGTGACCGACCGACGCCCAGGTGACGAGAACCGTCGGCCGTACGACCGGTCAGCCCCGCGCCCGTCCCGGCATGCGCACGGCGTTCAGCCGGGCGCACAGTGCCTGGACACACGTGTGGCCCCCCACCGATAGCACGGTGGAGGGCCACACGACGCCTACGCGGCTCGCGTCGCGAAGAAGTAAGTACGTTCGCTTACTTCTTGTTGCGACGCTGAACGCGCGTGCGCTTGAGCAGCTTGCGGTGCTTCTTCTTGGCCATCCGCTTGCGCCGCTTCTTGATAACAGAGCCCACGACTACCCTCGCTCACTTCTCATCACTCGGTGCTGGGCGCCATGGGCCCATACGACCTACGAGGGGCTAGCCTACCCGCCTGAGCGCTGAGGTCGTAATCGAGAGGCCAAAGGGGTCCGGGACGGCCCTGCGGCCGGACCCCTCAGCCCTGCGCCTGCCCTGCGGACAGGCCCGGCCGTCAGGCGGTTTCCACCCCCACATAGCTCTCGCGGAGGTACTCGTGAACCGCTTGCTCGGGGACGCGGAAGGACCGCCCCACCCGGATCGCGGGCAGATGACCACTGTGCACCAGCCGGTACACGGTCATCTTCGACACTCGCATCACCGAGGCGACTTCCGCCACGGTCAGGAACTGAACCTCGTTCAGAGGCCTCTCGCCAGCTACAGCCATGACACACCTGAACCTTCCGCACTCGACTCGACGGCCACCGGCTTCCCCTTCCGGTGACTCTTCGTCGCTGCGTGCTCACTCCCCAATGTAGGGGCGGGTGATGCGAGTGGGGAAGAGGTGCACCCATCAGCGGCCTACTGTGACAGACACGCTCGATTGAGTACGTAGCGGGTCAGCGGCCTGTAGTAAGCGGACCGCACCGCGTCATCAAGTGGAACGACCACGGAGACGGTCCCCTCGGCCTCCCCGACGAACGGCGCGGGGTCGTCGGTGTCCGCCAGCCCGATCGCCTCGAACCCCAGCTGACCAGCCCCGCAGACCCATCCGTGGTCTCCGATCACCAGCTCGGGCAGCCGTCCGCCGTCCGCCGCCGCCGCCGCGAGCGCCGCCCGAACCGGCAGCGGAGAATGGCTGTGCGCACCGGTCGCACAACCGGCGCGTTCGGCGCCGGCCTCCCGGACGACGGCGACGCCCCCTACGTACGCGAGGCGGTGCGTGCGTAGACCGAACCGGGTCGTTATGTCGACACGGTGACCCTGCGCCGGGGTGAGGACATCACATCCCGCCGTCGACAAAGCGTCCGCGAGACCGGCGTAGAACCCCAGCAGCCGATGCGGATGCCCGGTGCCGAGGAGCACCCGGGCGCCACGCTGGGCGACCGAGGCGAGCCGTTCCGCGAAGGCGTCCAGGGCGGCCAACGTCCGTTCAGGATCGATCACATCATGCCCTGAGACGCATCCCGGATCGGCCGAGACTCCGCACTTGTCCGCCATCAACGCGATCAGATCCCGCTGGGCCCACCGTCGTTCCGGATCGAGCCCGAGCAGCACCCGCGGGTCCCGCGCCGCGAAGAGCCGGTAACTCCGCAGGCTCTCCTCCCGAGAGGTGGCCACCACCCCGGCCAGCCCCGCAGCAAGCAGATGCGCCCGAAGGGCCGCGGTACTCCACACCCAGCGATGCTGACGGACGAAGGCGGGACAGGGAGCGGAAACGGCGGGAACACCCCACGGTCGGCGTAACCCCTACGCCAGCAGCCCCCGCAACGGGAACACCGCCCGCCGGGTGGCCAGCACGGCCTGGTCCAGCCGATCAGCCGGGTCGTACCCCGCCTCCCACTCGGCCCACCGCACCGGCCACCGCCCGTCGGTCATCCGCATCGGCCCCAACTGACGCGTACGAGCGAAGACCTCCTGCCGCCACGTCTCGGGAATCACCGTCTCCGGCGCGACCGGCGCCCCCGCCGCCACCCCCACCAGATGCGCCCAGGACCGCGGCACCACCTCCACCACCGCGTAGCCGCCCCCGCCCAGCGCGACCCACCTCCCCCCGGCGTCCTCGTGCGCCAGCTCATGGCACGCCACCTGCACAGCCCGCTGCGCGTCGAGAGACACCGCGAGATGAGCCAGCGGATCCTCGAAGTGCGTGTCGGCCCCGTGCTGCGACACCAGCACATCCGGCCGGAAATCGGCGATCAGCTCCGGCACCACCGCGTGGAACGCCCGCAACCACCCCGCGTCCCCGGTCCCCGCCGGCAGCGCGACGTTCACCGCCGAACCCTGCGCCGCGTCCCCGCCCGTCTCCTCCGGCCAACCCGTCTGCGGGAACAACGTACGGGGATGCTCGTGCAACGAGATCGTCAGCACCCGCGGATCGTCCCAGAACGCCGCCTGCACCCCGTCCCCGTGATGCACGTCCACATCCACGTACGCGACCCGCTCGGCCCCCAGCTCCAGCAGCCGCGCGATCGCCAACGCCGCGTCGTTGTAGACGCAGAACCCCGACGCCCCGCCCGGCATCGCGTGATGCAGCCCGCCGGAGAAGTTCACCGCGTGCAGCACGTCCCCCCGCCACACCGCCTCCGCGGCCCCCACGGACAGCCCGGCGATCAGAGCGGACACCTCGTGCATCCCCGCGAAGGCCGGATCGTCCATCGTCCCCAGCCCGTACGCCTGGTCCGCCGCCCCCGGATCCGCCGACGCCGCCTTCACCGCGTCGACGTAGTCCTCCCGGTGCACGAGCCGCAACGTCGACTCCCCGGCCGGCTTCGCCGCCACGACCTCCAGCGCCCGGTCGAGCCCCAGAGCGCCCACCAGCCGCCGGGTCAGGTCCAGCCTGACCGGATCCATCGGATGCTCGGGCCCGAAGTCATAGCCCGTTACTGCCTCGTCCCACATCAGCTGTGCGCGGCCGCTCATGCCCGCCACCGTATCGGTCCGGTTGAGCGGCGAACGACCGGGCGTACACCAACGTCACCAGCACCAACACCATCGGCACCGCCATCGCCCCCCGATAGCTCCAGGCGTCCCCCAGCGCCCCCACCAACGGCGAACCGACCAGGAACCCGACGTAGTTGAAGACGTTCAGCCGCGCGATCGCCGCATCCGAGGCCCCCGGGAACAACCGCCCCGCCGCCGCGAACGTCTGCGGCACCAGCACGCACAGCCCCAGCCCCACGAGCGTGAACCCGAGCATCCCCACCCACGCCCCCGGCGCGCCCGCCACCACCGCGAAGCCGCCCGCCGCCACCAGCGCCCCCACCCGCACCACCGCCGCCGCACCGAACCGCCGCACCCCGAAGTCCCCGATGGCCCGCCCCAGCAGCGTCGTCACCATGTAGACGTTGTACGGGACGGTCGCCAACTGCTCCGAGCTCCCCAGCACGTCCTGCAGATACTTCGCGCTCCAGTTGGAGACCGTCGAATCCCCGATATAGGCGAAGGTCATCACCAGACACAGCGGCAGCAGCACCGCGAAGACGACACCCGGGCCCCCGCTCCCCGACTTCCCGCCTTCGCCGACGCCGGCCCCCGCCTCCGCCTGGCCCCCGGCGTCCGCGCCCCCGTCGACGTACCAACGGCTCCCCCCCGCAGCGGCCGGCAGCAGCACGGCCACCACCGGCAGATACGACACCCACAGCGCGAGATGCCAGTGCGCCCCGGCCCACGCGAGCGAGGCCCCCAGAATGCCGCCCAGGCTGTACACGGCGTGGAAACCGAGCATGATGCTGCGCCCGTACGTCCGCTGCAGACTCACCCCGAGCATGTTCATCGAGGCGTCCAGCGCCCCGACGGCCAGCCCGAACACCGCCAGCGCGGCCCCCAGCTCCGCCACCCCGCGTCCCGCCCCCACGCCCAGCAGGGCCAGCAGCACCACCGGCTGGGACCAGCGCAGCAGTCGGCTGGGCGGTATCCGCTTCACCAGCTGCTCGGTCGTCACGCTCCCCACCCCGGCCAGCACCGGCACGGCCGCGAGGAAGGCCGGCAGCAACCCGTCCGAGACGCCGTACCGGTCCTGGATGGCCGGGATCCGGGTCACCAGCAGAGCGAACGCGGCCCCCTGAGCGAAGAAACTGAACGCCAAAGAGGCCCTACCGCGCCGCAGCACATCTGTCATGGCGGCGAGCGTAGGGCCCCTGCGTACTCGTGGGTAGATCCAGCCAAAGATGAGTTCTCCTCAGCTTCGCCGACGTCACCGGGCGAGGGCGACCTCGCGCACCGCGTCCTCGGCCTCCGCCGGCTCCCCGCCCTTCGCCTCGAAGGACACCATCGCCTCCATCGGACCGGCCCCCAGCGCCCCGCCGACCACGACCCCCAGACCGATCGCCACCACCATGACCACCGACCCCAGCCACACCATCGTGTCCACCGGCACCGTGTACGCGCCGACGATCCGCACGACGCACTCGGCGAGCAGCACCGCACCCCACACCAGCGAGAAGGCCCGCTCGCGCCTGCGGAAGGCCGCCGACGCCACCGACGCCCCGCCCTCCAGCCGCGCCCAGGCCGCCTCCCGGACCGCGTCGCCCTTCACCAGGAACGGCTTCAGCCCGGCGGTCATCATCGGCCGCCCCAACGCCACGGACACCAGGATCCCGATCCCGACGGTGCTGCTCACCCCGCTGTCCTTGGCCAGCATCAACCGCGGGTCGCCGGAGACGAAGCTCAGCACCAAGCCGACGACGTTGACCACGAGGATGAGCCCGGCGAGACCGTTGACCGCCCGCCCCCGCACCGCGCTCCACAGGGTGCGCCCGGCCGGCACCACGCTGCTCCAGGCGAGAGCGGTGAACGTGCTCATCCCGAACGCGCCCTTGAACAGGTAGTACGACCCGAGCGGCACCGCCACGTCCACGATGAGCGGAGCGAAGGCGTTCTGCTTCTTGTGCTGGTTCGTCGTCATGCCCATAGCTTCGCCGCCGGGAGGGGTCCCCCAGTAGAAACGATCGTCCGGAGCTAGGCATGACAATTGTCAGACGCGGGAGCGCCGACCGTCAGACCAGCAGGTCGGGCAACTGCCCCAGATCGGAGAAGAGTCGGGTGGCTCCGGTGAGCTTCGCGGCCGGCGTCATCGCGGTGAACCCGTACACGTCCATCCCCGCCGCCACGGCCGCCCGCACCCCCAGCGGACTGTCCTCGACGACCACACAGCGCTCCGGCGCCACCCCCATCCGCTCAGCCGCGTACAGGAACAGATCGGGGGCCGGCTTCCCCTTCCCCACGTCCTGCGAGCTGAAGACACGGTCCTGTGCGAACCAGCGGTCCAGCCCGGTCCTGCGATGCCCCACCCGGATCCGCTCATGGCTACCCGAGGAGGCCACACAGTAGGGCACCCCGTCCGCGGCCAGCTTCGCGAGGACGTCCACCGCCCCGGGCACGGGCTCCAGCTCCCGCTCGAAGGCCGCGAACACCCGCCGGTGGAAGGTGTCGTCGAACTCCGCCGGCAGGGACTGTCCGGTGCGCTCCAGGACCAGGTCGTGGATGCGGTGCATCGCGGACCCCATGTAGTCCCGAACGGAGTCCTCGTAGGACGTCGGGTGGCCGAGCTCGGTCAGATAGGCGGCCAGGAGCCTGTTGGAGATCGGCTCGCTGTCCACCAGGACACCGTCGTTGTCGAAGATCACCAGGTCGTAGCGCATGCCTGAACCCTAAACGAGCCGGAATACGGACCGGGAATACCGACCCGGAACGCAGAAAACCCCCGCACCAAGAGGTGCGGGGGTTTCCCCTACAATTTGTTCG